>CADASG010000001.1 GCA_902790475.1 uncultured Ruminococcus sp.
ATAAATGCGGTCGGATAGAGCAACTTTATATTATATTCGTCATTCTTTTCATTCGGTTTTTTGCCTGCGTTTTTTGTCTGTTTTTTCGGGGAGGGCACAGCCTTCTCGCTTACCTTGTAGTTTTTGCCGACTCTGATAAGTGGAAAATCCGCTCTCATCATCACGGCTCTCGCGGCAGGCAGGCTACAGCCTAATGCCTTCGCTACGTCCTTTGTGTTCATAAACCTGATTGGTTCATTCATTTTCAAATACCTTCCTTTTCTATGATTAGATGATTCCTAAGAATCTCAGAACTTCCAACAAAGCAAGAGATAAAATCGCTGCGATGTTTACCCAAAACATGACGTTTTTCCTTGTGAAGCTCCGTTGCTGTTTTGCTTTTAGCCTTGCGGTCAAATCACTCTTTGTCGTTCCGATTGATTGGCAGCTTCTTCAAAGCGGTGAAACTGCTTTTCAAATTGTTCCGATAAATGCTCTGACTGTTGCGTTGTCAGCTTATTTAGCTCGTTTTCGATGTCTTTCCGAAACAGCTCGTTCATGTTGATCTGAGCTGCGACGGTGTGCGTCAGAGCGTTTATCTGCTTCGTCTGCTTCTGAATAAAGCTGTTTTGTTCGTCTTTCAAGACTGTCCACTGCTCGCTGTATTCCTGCAACGCTTGTTTGAGCAGGCTGTTTTCGTATTCCTGTCTGCTTTGTTGCGTCAATTCCTGCATCTGTTCTCTCGCCGGTGCAGGCTGTCCTGTTTCCAGATTTTGTAAACTCATGGTTTATCGCCTCCTTCGTATAAGCCTTTCCGAGCTTGTTGCCGCGGATAGGCTTCTTTTTATTTGGGTGTAAAAAGCTGATGGTTTTTGCAGTGTTGCGCGCAATCGCCACGCCGTATTTGCTGAGGTGTTTTTCAAACTCATCCATGTTGTTACAGAGCCTGAGCGCTTCCGCGATTACCTCTCGCAGCTCCTCCTTCCATGAAGTGCCGCCTTTCAGGATAACGCGCCGTTCTTCGCTCTTGATACGATCAGCCGACGGCTTTCTGAAATCCAATGTTGAATAGCCGTATTTCGCAGCGATCTCGTTGGAGAGGTCTTTCAGCTTGGCGTAGTCGCTGTTGCTGTAGTGCAGCATTTTCCCGTTGACAAACGACACGCTGTTCACGATGATGTGACAGTGGACATGATGCTTGTCCGTATGTGTGGCAATGATGTATTCATTATCGGGAAACGCCTGCTGCGCCAGTTCTTCGGTCAAGCGGTGGGCTTCTTCGGGAGTAATATTATTCTTCGGGTCAAAGCTGTGCTTGAAGTGATAATACTTCCGACTATCATACTTCTGCGCTTTATGAAATAACTGCGCTGTTTCTGCAAACTGCCGCGCATAGTCGCGGTTGTCGTCA
Organism: uncultured Ruminococcus sp.; assembly: GCA_902790475.1. GTDB lineage: Bacteria > Bacillota > Clostridia > Oscillospirales > Acutalibacteraceae > Ruminococcoides. The sequence continues at coordinate 1,391 of CADASG010000001.1, forward strand.
AGTGCGTAGGAAGTGACGATTGCAGCCTTCTTCTTATCGGTGATGTAGTCGATCGCTTTTCCGGGCTTGGCTTTGCAGCCGCAGCCTTTGAATAAGGGCATGTCCTCACACTCCTAACTGCTCGGATAGCTCATAGAGCCTCCGATATGTATTCTGACATTGTTGCAGGGTGGTCATGATCTCTCGCTCAGTTGTCGGAGAGAATTGATTTATCCTCCGCGTGAGCTGATTGAGATTCACACCCTGCCGTTTCAGTTCCGACAGCAGAGGAATGAAATCATTGATAACAATTACTTTTCCTTTGCTGATGGTTTCGATAAAGAATTCTGTCAGCGACTTTCCGCTCGCTGCAAGCTTCCTTTGCAACAGCGCGTATTCTTTATCGGACAGGCGAAACGAAACCTGATGTGACCGTGTTCTTTTCAAATGGCTTTCGCCTCCTTCCTTGGGGGCTTGGGGGTCGCCCCCAACGAGGTGTCAATGGCTTGCCATTGGCGTATGCCATTGGCGTACCTCGCTATACCCTAAAATGAAAATAAATGACTGAATCAATAAATCAATTCACTTCCTCGGTGTTAAATCAATAAGGGATTCCAACAGAAGAAAAAAATCAATATTGCAAGAGTGTGTGTCTATAGAATTTCTGCAACCTTGCGAAAAAGCCTAATACACACACGGTTGCAACCTTCCTCAATTCCTTCTCCAAAACCATTGGCTGCCGATTTTGACAGAGCTGATGTGCAGCTTTTTCTTGGCTTCGTCAAGCGTCCGTTTGGCGATATTTCTTGTTTGTGCTTGAGCTAATATTTCCCTCTGTGGGATTTCATCAATATCGGCAAACAGCGTTTCCAAAAAGCGCTCCGCTTTGTCGAGCTTGTTGGCGGCGTTGCAGCCGTGCAACAGCTCGTCCACGCTGATTTGATACTTGCCGATAAATGCAAAGCCCGTTTCGGTATTCAACTCAAAGCCGATCGGTTCACCCTCCGGCGCAAGACTGCTTTTGCTGTGAACCATCACCCTGACAGTTGGATTGTTTTTGATTCGTCCGACGATCAGAACGCTTCTCGCTGCTGCCGTGATGTCCACCGAGCCGAGCATACGGTAGGCAGCTTTCATCCCTGCCGATTTGTTCATGTGGGCAATCAGGACAATGGCGCAGCCGTATTTTTCAGCGACCGTCGCCAAGTGCTTGAATACCGGTCTGACCTCATTTGCGCGGTGCATATCCACCTTCGCGCCGAGATAGGCTTGCAATGGGTCGAGAATAACGAGCTTTGCACCCGTCTTCGAGATCGCCGCTTCCAAGTGATGATCGGTCATGGACAATTCGATGTTCGTTTCATCAATGACCATCACTCTGCTTGCGTCGGCGTTCGCTGCCATCAAGCGCGGTTTGATAGTATCTGCTAAACCATCCTCCGCACTCTGATAGAGCACGTTGATAGGGTCAGTCGTTTCCTCACACTCGGGCAACTTCTCGCCGCGCGTCAGCAATGCCGCGAGGTTGAGCACCAGCGTTGTTTTGCCTTCGCCCGGGTCGCCTTGAATGATCGTGATCTTTCCGTAGGGAATGTACGGATACCAAAGCCATTTCACCTCCGTCGCTTCGACGTCCTGCATATTGATGATTTTCAAATCCTTCTCGCTCATGGTTTTCACCTCCTTCGTGTTTGATAAATAAACATCGTGTATTTTTCCTGATTGACGAAAAACGGCTTAAATGCTACAATATTTACAAAACTAAACTCAAACGAACTTTTAGGAGGTCGTGCGAAATGGAGCTTTGCACCTTTGAAATTAACTTAACGAATAAAGAAATCACCTTTGTTTTCTCAGATTCCGATCTGAAAAGACCGCATAAAAAAACAACAACCGTCAGTTTTGACAAGGTTGTTGCGGATATGATCAATGTAAATTATAATTCGATAAGAGAAATAACAAATAAACTCGAAGTGAAAATTGCAGACGGCAAGGAAGTAAACGACCCTATCTCTGCCGAGCTGTACAGCATTATGTTTTCCTCCGAGAATGTAATTGAGCGGATAATTGCGAGTGTTGTTGAGTATTCTCACCTTGAAACGAAAAAGCAGATGAATAAGTCGCTGAAAATCAAATCGTGGGAAAAGGCTCTCAAAACCTATCACCAGAATCTTTATGAAGAAATTGACAAATCAAAAGCCTTTGTTGCAAACGGATTTCAATTTGACAAGAACCATGCTTTTGATATGACGGTTAGTTTTGATAATAATAGGTCTGCAAGGGTCATTTTGAAGGATTCCTTTAGGCAATTCATTGATATATTTACCTATATGGTTTACTTAAAAGACCTGCATATCTTTACCTGTAAGCACTGCGGCGCGAAATATCTCGCTGTGGCTGATATGGATTTCTGTAAAGCTCCCGAATGTCTGGAGGAACGGGAAAAAGCCAAACGCAGAACCAAACGACAGAGCCGCAAATATAACCCCTTTATTCGTCCGTTGGATAATTTCCACGAATACGCACGCGGCAGAAAGCGCGAAATGACGCTTGCCGGAGCTACAAAGGAAGAATTGGCAGCTTTTGAAGAGCTGCACAAAAAGCACGCCGATTATATACGCGGGAGTCTGGATGCGTTCAAGAATAAGGACGTGATGCCTGATGATGAATTCTATCAGATTTGTAAATCGTTTAAAAAGGAATTGAAAAATAGAGTAGATTATGTTATCAATCAAAAGCGAAACAAGGCATAAAAATACCCCGCTCGGCTGAGCGGGTAAAGTGTTTATTCAGTTTTCAATTGTGCCTGCAATTCCTTGAAGCTGTCCAATGCGCTTTGGAGGTTTTCGATGATGTCGGCTGCCAGCTCGTCGGGCGACGGCAAATTATCAAGGTCGGCTAAGGATTTATCCTTAATCCAGAAGATGTCAAGGCTCTTTTTATCGCGGCTTTTGATTTCGTCGATATTATACTTTCGCCATCTGCTGTCGGGATTATCCTCGGAATAGGTTTCCTTGCGCTCATAGCGGTTATCGGGGTTGTAGCACTTTACAAAATCCTCCAAGTCCGCGTCGGTCATGGGATTCTTTTTGAGGGTAAAGTGCATATTGGTGCGCAGGTCGTAAATCCAGACCTCTTTGGTCTGCGTATCCTTGCTTGCAGGACGCTTATCGAAAAAGATGACGTTCGCCTTGACGCCGGGCTTATAGAAAATACCTGTCGGCAGACGGAGAATGGTATGTAGGTCGGTTGTTTCGAGCAGGCGTTCGCGGACGGTTTCGCCTGCGCCGCCTTCAAACAGCACATTATCAGGCACAACGACAGCCGCCTTGCCGGTAGCTTTGAGAATGGTATTGATATGCTGCACAAAGTTGAGCTGCTTGTTGGAGCTGGTCGTCCAGAAGTCCTGACGGTTATATACCAAGTCCTCATCCTCCTGTTCGCCTTCTTCGTTGGTGAAGGTGATGGAGGATTTTTTTCCGAACGGCGGATTGGTGAGCACATAGTCCACGCGGTAGCCTGGGTCTGTCAGCAGAGCGTCGCCGCGCGTAACGGGAACCTCGCCGTAAATGTCTCCGATATTGTGCAGATACAAATTCATCAGCGCGGTTTTATATGTCGCGGAAACGATCTCGTTACCATAGAAGGTGCTGTTTTTGAGAAACTCCTTTTGCTCACGGTCAAGCGAGAAGTTTTCCGCAATAAAGCTGTGTGCCGCAAGGAAAAATCCGCCGCTGCCGCAGCACGGGTCAGCAATGGTTTTCATCGGTTCGGGGCTGACGCAGCGAACCATGGCACGAATCAGCGGACGCGGTGTAAAATACTGACCGGCGCCGCTTTTGATATCCTCGGCGTTCTTTTTCAGGAGTTCCTCGTAAATCTCACCCTTGACGTCGGAGGACATAGACACCCAGTTTTCCTTGTCGATCATCTGCACGACACGGTAGAGGATGGCGGCGTTATTGATTTTGTTGGTGGCGCCCTGAAATATTTTGGTGAGGATACCGCCCTGTTCGCCGAGCGTTTCAAGGATAGCTTTATACTTTTCCTCCAGCTCCGCGCCTTTGAGCGTATTCATATCCGCCCAAGTGCAGCCCTCGGGAATACCGACGTTGCGCTTATACGGCGGTTTGGAATATTCATAGGACATTTTTAAGAAAATCAGGTAGGTGAGCTGTTCCAGATAGTCGCCGTAGGACAACCCGTCGTCCCTGAGCGGATTGCACAGCCCCCATACTTTTGATACTATTGTTGATGTTTGGTCAGGCATATTATGGACTCCTTATAAAATATAAGTACGTAATTCGGAAGGAATATTTGACTTAAACAATCGTTTACGCAAAGTAATCATACAAACGAAAAGTGATGATGTGAAGCCCGTACATCCTCCTAAACAAAGCGACAAAAGACGTGTAAGAAGCATATTTTTATCTAAAATTCCTCCGTTCTCCAAATGTATCGCAAAGAAAAAGGATAAAACAATCTGTGATAGTGATAACCCAAGAAAAAAAACACATAATATAACAAATATTAAATGTTTATTGTAAATAAATCGTCCAATGCCATAGGTCATTTTCTCGAATTGTGTTTGGTTATTTAATTTTCTTACAGGTTTTCCGCCTTTAATTGAACAATTAACGTCTATATCATTTCCGCTTCCAGTATGGATTAATTGGAGGACTATTCCTTTTTTGGGATCTACATATTCAAAATCTATTGTCAAATCATTTTTATTAATTGTATCGATTTTAAAACAATAAATAGCATCACTTTCATGAATGATATCCGCATTTAGTATTTTGGCATTATTTGTCATTCTTAATGTGAATAATCCTAACGATGCAATATCTTCCCTTTTTATAGTTTTATTCCCATTGTTCCAAATAGCGATTTGAGTAACTGTAACATTATCGACAGGTATATTATTAAATACCACATTCAAATCTTTTATTCTACGTTGACCTTTGCTAACAATGAGATTACTTTTTGAATAGTAGGCAAATTGTTGCGCTTTATTATCATTCCTTCTAGTAACGATAGCAAAAATTAAAGCCGGAATCGCGAGTACTGTACAAAAAGAAAGGATAAACCAAATAATCGTATTGTTTTGTAACTGTTCAAATATATTAGTCACTTTTATCTTACCTCAAATGCTTGTTTTAAAATGCTCTGCCGTAATGCTTCGGCTTTTTGCAATGATTGATCAATAGTTGTTTCTATATTGGCTGTCAATTCAATCTTATTCTCAATATAACTAACAATCTTATTTTGTTGTTCTCTGCTGCATATTGGAATCGGTACTTTTGCAAGAGATTGTCCTGTCAGATGCTTTATGCCTGTTCCGGTAAAATATTTTGACAAAAAGCCTGATTGATTTATCAACCAGAAATAATACATATAGAAGTAAGGATTCGATTCTTCGAAAAATCTGATTCTATGAAGAGCCTTTTGATAGAATATGGTCTGATCTTTATTCCATACAGCACATCTCCCGGGCTCTCCGCCTTCGCACATTACCAAATCGCCTTTTGCAATCGAATACTTCTCAATTTCATTATCTTCAATTCGCATTTCAAGTAAATCAGATAAATCAAAATCAAACCACCGAACATTGATGTTTCTTAGGTATTTTCGTTTCTTGCCTGCATTCTTTTCCTTATCAAGCATCTTTCCTAATCGTGTATCAGCAATGTTTTTTAGTGTCGCGGTTTGTTCAAATGTACTAAACGCCTCTTTCAGAACTGCCTGACGGTAGATTTCCAACTGCTGTTTTGTCTTTTTCAGCGTAGCAACCGCGCTGTCAAGTTGAGAGAGCGATTCTTCGATTTGTTTAACGATTTGTTTTTGCTTTTTATACTCCGGAACAGGTATAGGAGTAGCCATAAATGGTTTTTTTGTAATATGCACCATTCCTGTTCCATGAGCTTTTTGGTAAAGTTCTGCAACCACTTTAAGCAAGTAATAGTATAGATAATCTCTATCAACACCAATATTTGGAATCACTTTAAAAATATGTTGATTTAACCATGCTGAATCGCCTTTCCAAATATGTGCCCCCAGCGATGCAGACCAAGCAAATAATAAATCTCCTCTTTGAATCAAGTATTTATCTTCATATGTTTTTGACGAATAATTATATTTACCATTTGTGTTGTTTAGATTTTGAATTCTTATAATAGGAATGCCCTTTTCTTCCCATTCATCCGGCTTAAACGCTCTCCCGTTTATGTATTGTGCGACTGTTCCTAACGTTTTCATCTCATAACTCATTGTGTATCACCGTAACCACTGTAAGCCTGATTTTAGTCTTCCCTACAATTATTATGACATTTTTGGCAGTAATACTTACTGTTAGCATCCATTGGACCTTTCATTTGAATTAGCTTTTGTTCATTTCCCCAACAAATTGCACAGTATTTTATATCTTTTTTATCATCGGATAGTGTTATGTAGGGTTGACTATGTCTTATTATCTTTTCGTCTAAATCTTTATTTTTCTTCAATGCTTCGTTTTCTTCTTTTAATTTGTTAATCTCATCCTGCAAATCCAATGCTTGTGAGCTTAAATCAATCAACTGTCTATAAAGATCAATATTATCTGCTTTTTGCGCAATTTTTGCCACGTCTTTTAACTTATCATATAATCCCATTATTTACTCCCTTTATCAGTAACTGTTAGTCTTTTCCTTACCGTATTCATTATAAGTTTAAGTTGGAAATAATCTGCAACTTGGGCAACAATTAAATTATCAATATTTTCTCGCAATTTTTTTGATTCATCGCTTGTTAACGAGAACTTATATGTATGTTTTAACAGCTTATTATTATATTGCGTTTTCAACACAATTCTATATTTTCCTTCTTTCCAAAAGAACAAATCGCTAAGTGAATCCCTTACTCCGGTTGCTGTTTTATTATTCTTCACAGCCGAATCTATAAATGGGATGGTAGGATTCTGAGTTTGATTTATCACTTCACCTGTATATTGATATATCGGTTCTAATATTATTTGAGATTTTTCTTCGATGTTTTCAATTAAACTACCAAACTCTATATTAACAGGAAATAATGTATTAGCTTCCACTTTAAAAGGATGCGCTGTTTCACATGTATTTTCATAATTACCGCCTATTCTCCTATACACCAGAGACAAAAAAGTTGACCAATCTAATTGTAGTGTCGCATTGTCTGAATCTCTAATAATATCAACAGATATATTCTTTATAACAATAGCTTTGTTCTTAGCTTCAAATACCCCTCCTAATAATACATAAGAACCGCTTTTGTTAAAATACAGTGTTATCGTTTCTGATGGTGTAAAATAAAGCTTTAGCCTTTTTAAAAATTTTTTATATATCCATTTTAAAAAAGGTACAATTAACGCTAACGCCGCGAGTATTATTGCTAAAGTTTCGTATGCAGTAATTGGTGTTTGAAAATTAAATGTCATATATTCATCTCCTTTACGCTACTAATTCAATATTCATTTCGTGTAATACCGCTTCATATCCATCTCCGAACACCTCATAGAACCTGCCCAAGCCGCCCTTGCGGTCGAAGGGGCTCAGCTCCAAATCGTTTGGCTCGATGCTGAGGGAGGAAATGATGTGGTCTTTGATCAGGCGCAGCCAGTCCATTTGCTCCTCGGTGAAATGCACCGCACCGGCGTTGCGGCGCAGCGTCCACTGCATGAAGTTGTAGTTCACCCTGTCGGCAAACGGCGCGAGGTTGTTTGTGTAGCCCATTTCAAAGCGAACCATCGCCACCAGATCGGTGAGCTGCGCCATGGTGCCGCGCTTGACCTTTTCGGGTTGTTTGATCGCGTAGCAATCCCACAGGCGCTCCACGGTAACGCCCTTGGCTTTCAGCTTTTCATACAGCTTTTTCAAGCCGTCGATCAGCATGGGACGGTCTTTGTACTGCTCGTTATAGATAATGCGCAGGGCAATGATCTCGTCTTTGTTTTCTTCTATAAACTCACGGAAGGTTTTGAGCACCCTGTCCGCGTTTTCTTCCCGTTGGGTATCGAAGCCGGCAAACAGCACCGTATCTATATTGACATTATCAATGATCTGGTCGTGACTGCGTCGCACATTCTCGATAAACTCACGCGCTTCGGGATTCTGGAACGGCTCAACTGCCTGTGCGATCAGCTCTGTTTTTGCCTGTTGCCGCTGTTCGTCGGTGGGGATATCCACCTTGTTATCCGACTGCGCTTTTGCGCGTATGACATCCTCATCAAAGGCGTTCAACAGATTTTCGGCGATCTGTCCGGCGTTGGCGCCGACTGTTTCCGTAAACTGACGGCGTTCGGCGTTGGTCATCTGACTGTTCAGCCGGATGACTCGGTTGGCAAGCGAGGTCAGCGTATCCTCGTCCTTTCTGCCGCAGGCGACATTGAACATCAGCTCGCGCATCGAAACAGATGGCTTGCGCTCTAAGGTGCGTGTTTCCGACTTCTTCGATTTGGTAACGCCCACGGCGTCCACGATCACAAAATGGTCTTTGTTTTCCATTGCAGACGGGCTGACCTTTTGCAGGTCGTCCTTTGACAAGGTGCGTGTGCCGCGCCCTTTCATCTGCTCATAGTAATTCTTGCTGCGCACGTCGCGCATAAATATCAGACACTCGATCGGCTTGACGTCCGTTCCCGTGGCGATCATATCCACTGTGACGGCAATGCGCGGATAGTAGTCGTTGCGGAACTTGCTGAGAACTGACTCAGGGTTCTCGGCGTTATAGGTGATCTTCTTGCAAAAGTCGTTGCCCTCGCCGAATTCCTCACGCACGATTTGAATAATATCGTCCGCATGACTGTCGGTTTTAGCAAAAATCAAGGTCTTTGGAACCTCTTTTCTGCGTGGGAAAAGAACCGTGAACAAACTTTCTTTGAAGGTACGGATCACGGTGCGGATCTGGCTTGGGTTGACGATATCACGGTCAAGCTGCGGCGCTTTATAATCCAGATCCTCGTCGAGCTGCTCCCAACGCTGCTCGCGTGAAAGGCGGTTGCGCTTTTCGATCATCTGTCTCATGATGTGTGCGCCGTTCTTGGTGACCTCGGTATCGATCAGGAAAACATCTTCGCCGACATTAACGCCGTCCACGATCGCCTGCTCGCGCGAGTATTCGCTGACAACATTCTGGTTAAAATAGGCAAAGGTGCGTTTGTCGGGCGTAGCGGTCAGACCTATAATAAAGGAATCAAAGTAGGAAAGCACTTGGCTCCATACATTATAAATGGAGCGGTGGCACTCGTCCACGATGATACAGTCAAAGAATTCGGGCGGATATTTCGCGTTATATACAACCTCTTTTCGCGGCTGTTTGTCAGCGGTTTTCAGCTCCGCAAAATTGACTTCCTCGGCGCTCTCGTCCAATTCCTCACCGCGCAGAATCGAATACATACGCTGAATGGTGCTGATGCAGATCTGCACATCACCCGGGATATAAGAGCTTTTGAGACGGCGAACGCCGTATAATTGAGAGAATGAGCGCGCGTCGTCATTCGGTGTGTAGGCAAGGAACTCACGCTCCGCCTGCTCACCGAGACTTTTTGTATCAACCAAAAACAGAATCCTTCTCATTCTGCCGTATTTGAGCATACGGTATGCCGCTGTGATAGCAGTGAAGGTTTTTCCCGCGCCGGTCGCCATTTGAACCAGCGCCCTTGGGCGATTGTCCGCAAGAGATTGGTCAAGGTTTTTTATGGCGGTGATTTGACACTTGCGGAAGCCGGTTTCATCAAGCGGAGGAAACTGCTTCATATAATTGCGGATGGTATCGGGCTGAGAAAGATAATACCTCAAAGTTTCCGGACGGTGAAAAGAATAGACCTTGCGAGAACGGAATTTGATATCGTTATAGTCGGTAAAACGAATCAGCTTGTCCGTCGCTTCATAGGCAAAGCGAATCCGATAATCAGAATCGACATATTTCAGGGTGCTGTGAGCGTAACGTGAGGATTGCTCCTCAACGGTTGTGAGGTTTTCACCAGAATCCGTTTTCTTGGCTTCCAACACACCGACAGGACGCCCACCTACAAAAAGTGCATAGTCAACAGGTCCGGTGCTTGTAGGGAATTCGCGCACAGCAATGCCAACACCTGCCGAGAGTTTTATCTGCCGCAAGTCTTGGATGAGCCAACCGGATTGAATCAACTTTTTGTCAATAATCTGACGGGCTTTCGCTTCGGGAGTCATGTCGTTCACCTCACGTTAAGAAGATCTATATGAATATATTGTAACATTTTGTCAGATAAAATTCAATCCTTTGTGAGAATTAGAAAATGATAAAAGCAGAGCTATTTTGAAACAACAGCTCTGCTTTTTTATTTTAATAGAAACGATAAACCGCCGATAGTTTTTCTTTATTTTCCTGCTGTTGGAATCAAATTGACAGCAGTTTGTGGGTAAATTCTCTTATATTTGTTGATAAAACCTGCCATTCTGACAGCAAAACTGACTGCATATGGTTGCAAAAATGACAGCATTTTATCCTGTTTCACGCTTACCGAAAGAAATCCAACTTGATTATGAGAGATATCAAAACCTCAGTATTCAAGCCATTTTTGAGCATTTTCGGAAATTATGGCATGAGAAAAGGGACAGTTCGGATAACTGTCCCTTTGGTGCAGGTAACAGGACTTGAACCTGCATGAAATTGCTTTCACATGGACCTGAACCATGCGCGTCTGCCAATTCCGCCATACCTGCATATGCTCTCATTTTTACACGGGGAGAGTACCCGTGTGTGGTAAAATTTGTTTAAACCACTTTGATAAGTATATCAAACTATTTTGAGTTTGTCAAGGACTTTTTTATAAATTTTATCATACTATTGGTTGATTAAAAAAACGTGCGCTATTTAGGGCTTTTATATGCTGATGAAAACACAAGAATTATCTGATACTGATTCAATTATTGATTTAAAGCGTCATATTTTCCGATGTCGCAGAGCAGGATCTCATGGCAGCCGAGACGGGTGCTGAGCGGTGCAGGTTCCATGTAGTCTCCGTAAAGGAAGCGCAGATATTCGTCGTAGCGCTTGGGGACTGGAAGCTTGCAGCCTTCAAAATCAACGTAAATCACCTCGTCTAAGATGCTCGCGTCAAAGCTGCCGTTGTAGACATTTCTGCCCATTCCGTCGTACAAATACTTGGCATTCTTTTTTCTTTTAAAGAAACTAATGGTGTGGTTCATCAAAAAGAAGCTGAAACGAAGAGGGAAGAGCTTTACAAAAAAGTTGGTGACAGCGCTTTGCAGGCGGCTTCCGTTGTCAGCCTTGCGTTTGTTCCATTTATTGAGCACGAGCGCACGGGTGAAAATCGTCGCCGCTAAATGAAGTTTTCTGCCGAGCTTTGAATTGGCGGTTTTGTCGTGGCAGAAAATATCGAAAGCGATGCCGATGTTTATCGAGCGGTGTTCTTTTGCAAGCTCTGTGGCAAAGACAGTGCCCTCTATCCGCAGCTTGTTAAACTCATAAAAACAGCTTCGGTCGGTTTTTCCGGATTGGAAACTCATATTTGCCGGCAACTCTGAGGCAGCGATTTCGGCGAATTTATCATAGTCCTCACGCAGCATCATTATGTCGGAATCGTCGTCCCAGGGAATAAAGCCATGGTGGCGAATGGCGCCCAGCAGTGTTCCTCCGCCCAGAAAGTATTTTATGTTGTGCTTGCGGCAAATGCGGTCAACCTCTAACAAATACGCAAGCTGCATTTTTTGAATAGCGTCCAGCCTTCCGTCATGGGTGTTAGGAAGCTTCAGGTCTGATAAATCGCTCATGCGGCTCATGACGCAAAGCTCCAGCGCGGTTGCGAGGTTCATAGCAGCCGGACAGCCGTAGGTGGTGATTTTTCCGTTGCTGACAGCACAGTACGGGTGATCCGAGTTGTTGCCGGGTGTCAGCTTTGCTTTGTCGCCGTATACGTCATGCAGGATCGCCGCGATCATTCCGACCGACGCGGTGCTGTCAATACCTGTCACATTGTAAGCTTGACCGCGTTCAAGGGTGGTGATCGCGTAAACGATAGCTCTGAATACATCCGTGATATACACAAAGGAATAGCGGCGGTCAGAGGAGTGCAGGGTGTAGGGTTCGCCGTCGGCTGTTGCTTGCAGTGCGTCATCCAAAAAAGTGTGAAGTTCCGAGTACGCGCCAAGTACAACGCCGGTGCGCAGCGTGGTGAGGGAAAGCCCTTTTTCCTTTGCCTCGCAGTTAAAGTAATTCTCAACCGTGCGTACCAACTGATTTTCCGCGCAGGAAGCATCAAGATTATTTATATCTGCGTACTCATTTTCGGCGTAAACTCTTCCACGGCGAGCTTTTCCGTAAATGCGGCTGTCGCTGAGTAAAATCAGCTGTGCGCCGTTCGTTTTTGCTATTTCGCATACCGCTCCGGCTGCGCTTATCTCGCGCGGCAGACTTTCGGCGAAGGAGGGGAGAGGTTCACAGCAAACTCCTGTGTGTATAACCGCGTCAATTTTGTGGAAGTTCCCCTTTAATTCTGACAAAGAATTAAAATCGCCGCATACGATATCCCTGCGGTCGCTGAGAAAGAAACGGCGTTCCAGCTCAACATTATCGTCGCCGCAGTAAATCAGGTTTATATTCAGTTTTTTGGTTTCGTTTAAATAAAGGAGCGCAATGCAAAGACAGCGGGCAATTGAATGTCCGCTGATCAATATGGTTTTATTCTTTAGCTTTGCAAGCTGTTCCTTTTCCACCTGAGGCATAGCAGCCCAGTCGGCTTCAAATTCATTAAGCTTTGATTTTACCATGATTATTTCTTCTTTTTAGCCTTTTGGCTTTCTTTGTAGTCCTGATAGACCTTCAGAGTTTCATCGGTCGGACCGTCAAAAATAACAGTGCCTTTTCTTAAATAAATGGAGCGCGGACAGATCTCACGCACCGAATCGGCGCTGTGGCTGACATATAAAACCGTGGTGCCGTTTGTCATGATCTCTTTTATTTTGTCCTTGCACTTGCGTTTGAAGCTTGCGTCGCCGACAGCAAGAGCTTCGTCAACCACCAGAACATCGGGTTCAATGTTGACGTTGATCGCGAAACCGAGGCGCATTTTCATACCGCTGGAGTAGGTTCTGACAGGCTGGTCGATGTAGTCGCCCAGCTGAGCGAATTCAATGATATTCTCCTCGATTTCCTTGATATAATCATCCTCAAGTCCGAGAATATAGCCCTTGAGGTAGATATTTTCCCTTCCGGTCATCTCCAGCGAGAAGCCCGCAGTCAGCTCAAGCAGCGCTGCGACCTTGCCGTCAACGATGATATCGCCCTCATCCGGAAAAGCAACGCCAGTGATCATTTTAAGCAGGGTGGATTTGCCGGCGCCGTTGTCGCCGACAATGCCCACTGATTCGCCGCGGTAGATCTCAAAGCTGACGTTATTGAGCGCCTTGTTGGTTTTGGGGTTCTTGGGCTTGATGAACAGCGCCTTGAAACGGGCCTGATCGTTTTTGTAAAGTATGTAAGTTTTGCTAACGTTTTTAAAGGTAATAATAGGTTCTGACATCTGCTTACCTCCTTACAGCACGTCGGGAAGCTTTTTCCTGAGTCGGTTGTAGTTGAAGATACCCAGGAAGAATACCGCCAAAAACTCAACCAGAAAAATAACCAGCTCGGTTTTGTAGGTGAAGAAAGCTCTGTGATACAGGAAGCAGTTACGGTAGCCGTTGGCAAAGAAGTTGATGGGGTTGAGCAGCATTGCGATTTTTAAACCGCCGGTGAAGCTGTAAGAATCGTACATGATGCCGGACAGCCAGAACACACCGGACATAACGGATACGATCAGGCTTTCAAAGTCCTTGCTGAACGCGGACATAGGTGCTGTTGACCATGACAGCGCCAAAAAGAAAATAAACATCAGCGGACAGTATAGGAAAAACTGCAAATTGTACCATGAAGGACCGATGCGGAAGAGTACGTAAACATACATTATCGCGACTAAGAAGATGTGTACGAACAATCTTGAAAGTCCCGTATAGGTCAGAATTGTGGAAACCGGGAACTTGACCTTGGTGATAAACTGCCGGTTGTTGCGCAGCGTTTTGGCACCCTGAACGATCTGATCCTGAATGAAGAACCAGGGAACGATCCCGATAAACATAAAGGTGAAAAAGTCAATGGAAAACGCCGCGTGCTCCATGCCGTTGAGGTGTACCTTAACGGCTTTCAGCGCCTTGATTCCGACAGAGAAAGCAAACCAATATACAAAAATCGTGAACGCGGGCTTAACCACTGACCACAGCGGACCGATGACGGCGCCCTTATAGGTTTTGATCAGCTCGTTTTTTGCCAGCAGAAAGATTTGCTTGCCAAAACCTCTGTGCTCCTGGAAGATTGATGTAAACAATACAACACATCCTGTCTTAAAGTAAAGTATCTATAATAAATATTTGAGAAATAAAATAATGCTGCAAGGGCGCAGTACAAATTTTCGTGAAATATGCGCTGACGCCACTATCATTTATTATATAGCATTTCAAAAATTTGTCAATCTGTCAATAAACAGATTATAAAAGAGATTCTTAAAATAAAATTGTAAAAATTGGTTGACAATTAGGCTTAAAGCCGTTATAATATTATCTGTTGCATTGTGTGCAGTGCGGCAAATCCTTGCGGTGAAAGCCGCCATAATGTCCAGAAGGAGGTGCAAAGAAATGGCAGTAACTGCGAATTATGAGACAGTCATGATTATCTCAATGAAAAAGGGCGAGGAAGGTATCCAGGCTCTTGTTGAAAAGTTCAAGTCTCTCATTGAGGAGCGTGCCACTCTTAAGAATGTTGACGAATGGGGCAAGAGAAAGCTTGCTTACCTCATCAACAAGGAAAGTGAAGGCTACTATGTTCTCTTTGATTTCGAGAGCACAGCCGAGTTCCCTGCGGAGCTTGACCGTCGCTACAGAATCACCGAGGGCGTAATCCGTTCTATGATCATCAAAAAGGAAGACGAATAATCACATTGTAGGGCAAAGCCCGAATCACGAAAGGAAAAAGCTATGTTAAACCGAGTAATCTTAATGGGTCGTTTGGTATCCGACCCCGAGTTAAAGACCACGCCTTCAGGCGTAAGCGTAACTACGTTCCGCATCGCGGTAGACCGCAGCTATGTTAAGGCAGGCGAGGAGCGCAAGGCGGATTTCTTTGACATCGTTTGTTGGAGACAGTCAGCCGAGTTCGTATGCCGTTATTTCGGCAAGGGCGCGCTGATCGCTGTTGAGGGTCAGCTTCAAAGCCGCACATATCAGGCGAAGGACGGCTCCAACCGCTATGTTGTAGAGGTTGTGGCGGATAACGTTTCATTCACCGGAGAGCGCCGTGAAAACGCGGGCGGCTACGGCGGAAACCAAGGATATCAAAGCCAGGGCTACGGCAGCCAGAGCTACGGCTCTCAAAGCTACGGCGGTCAGGGTTACGGAAACCAGACTTATCAGCAGCCTGCTCCCATGCAGCCCGCACCCGTTCAGCCTGAGGCGCAGCCCGCGTCATATCAAAGCGGCTCCAACGCCGATTTCCAGGATATGCCGCTGGACGACGACCTTCCGTTTTAACTGTAAAGCTTTAATGAACTGACAACAACGTTTTTACATTATTCTCACCGAAAGGAGAAATCAAAATGGCTGACAGACCTAATCGCGGCAGAAAGTCTCGCAAGAAAGTTTGCGGCTTCTGCGTAGATAAAGTAGAGCATATCGACTACAAGGATATCGCGCGTCTCCGCCGTTACATGTCCGAGAGAGGCAAGATCCTGCCCCGCCGTGTTACCGGTACCTGCGCGAGACATCAGCGTGAGCTGACCACTTCGATCAAGCGTGCGCGTCACCTTGCGCTGCTCCCCTACACAGCAGACTAAATTTTTCGATCCGCAGAGGAACCGTTTCGGCTCCTCTGTTTTTTATTGCGAACACCCCTCTGCCAAAGCCTTGGCGGAGGGGTGACGCCTTTAATCTTTTCTTTTGGATGTCACGCGGTATACGATGATGTTGAGCGCAGTAAACAGGGCGATCACAGCGGCAGTGTAGAGCAACATAAAGCTCGTGTCCGCCTCATTGCCGAAGATTTTGAGCTTTAATGCGAACATTTCCCTTGCCTGAGCGGCAAATGCACCGTGATCCGCACCGTTCAGCGCCTTGTCGATGTTGTCAATGGCAGGGGTGACAAGCACGCTTCGTATCATGGCGGCAATGTGCGAGCCGGGAACAAGATTCACTACGGTCTGAACATTTTCGTCAAATTGCGAAACCGGGATATAAGCGCCCACGATAAAGCCGATGGAGGTAGATACCAGCACGCTGAACGCGCTGAAAGTGGAGCTTTTCTTAAAGAAGCTGACAAATAACATCAGCACTATCGTTCCCGATACGGAGCCGAGCAGCGTCAGCGCGTATGTTTGCAGCATTTGCGGTACCGTTAAACAGAAGGTTCCGGTCGCAGCCAAAAATACATAGCCTGCGCTGAGCAGGACGGAACTTGTGATAAAGGTGCAGGCTACCGAACCTAAAAAGTAGGACATGACAACGGTGCTGCCGTGTACGGCTGAGGCGCGGTAATCAAAGTCGATCTTATCCTCCCGGTCTTTTACCATCAGGTTCAAGGTGTTCAGAGCCACCGTGACCACTGAGGTGCCGATCACTCCCGACACCAGCCATGAATTGACCAGTGCTTCAATATCTGCTTTGTTCACCAAGTTTTTCACCGCTGCCAGCTGTTCGTTGATGACGTCCACATAATTGGCTTTTAAAAACAACAGATACAGCGTCAGTACAATGATTTGGGTCAGGAGCGACAACAGGATCGCCATTCTGTCTTTGGCATATACTTTTATGTTTCGCAGCGTCATGCTGCTGAGAACGCGAAAGCTTTTCATTTTATCGGTCATATCAGTCACCCAGTCTCTTTCCGGTTACGTTCATAAATACGTCGTCCATATTGCCCTTGATAAACTCAAAATCATCAATTTGACTGTATTTTTTTAACAGAGCCGCGGCTTTTTTGCTGTCTGAAAGCTTAATGTCATAGCAATCCGTATGATAGGTGAATTCTGCGTTTTCTTCGGTCAGCACGGCGTCGTTTGCTCTGTTTTGCTCTGTGTACCACAGCAGGCGGTTGCCGGCGTATTTTTGCTTGAGTTTGTGCGGTGTATCGTTCGCGGCGATTTGTCCGTTGTCCAGAATCACGACCTTGTCGCACAGCGCGGTTTCTTCCATATAGTGCGTAGTTAAAAAGACGGTCAGCCCTGTTTCGCGGCGCAGCTTGTGAATTGCGTCCCAAACAACGTTGCGCGTCATTGGGTCAAGTCCCGTGGTCGGCTCGTCCAAAAACAAGAGCTTGGGGTGATTCAGCAGTGCTCTTGCTATGTCAACGCGCCGCTTTTGACCTCCGCTGAGCTTTTCGTATCGGCGGTCCATTATCTCACCGAGCGCAAAGGTTTCGGCAATATCCTCGATACGCTGATTGCGGTTTATGCGGCTGAGACCGTAGTAGCCGGCACGGGAAACAAGGTTTTCTCTTACTGTCAGCTGTTTATCCAGTACGGTATCCTGAAATACTATTCCGATTTGTCCGCGGATTTTGTCTGCATCTTTGTCGAGATCGCAGCCGCCGATTTGTACCCTTCCTGCGGTTTTTTCCAGCACTGTGCAGAGAATATTTATGGTCGTGCTCTTGCCTGCGCCGTTGACGCCCAAAAACGCAAAGAAGGAGCCTTCCTCCACCGCAAAGCTTACGTCTCGAACGGCACTGACATTTTTGTAGTTTTTTACAAGATGTTCAACTTCGATCATATTTTTCATTTGATCTCCTCCTGACAGCGTTATAATAACATACGATCGCAAAGAAAAAAAGACATCTTACACCAAGTTGCAGAAAACAAGGTGTAAGATGCATATATTGCCGCTAAGCTGCATTATTCATCACTGTTAAACTCCTTTAGCGCGTCATTGATGTTTTTAGCCGTGCTTTTCTGTACCAGCGCAGAAAAAAACCACACCAACAGATACACACCCAAGACCATTGATGCAACGATCAGGCAGCCGGATATATTACCGAACCATCCCAGCAGATGTCCCTCAAACAGCACGATCGCTTCTATACAGCAAAAATGCAGCGCTGCACGGAAGTAAAACTGTTTTTTGGTCGGCTCATCACGAAAGTAAAGCAAAAACGAAGGAAGTGAAGTCAGAAGTCCCGTCAGCATCATGATCCACGGAAAATCTGCGCTGATAATACTTCCGAAGTTTCCGAAAACAGTGTTGACCAGTGAAATAACAAACATCACACAGACGGTGATAATAAAAAACTGAATTAGCGCGAAACGCAATGCGTCCTTAAATTGTTCACTCATGCAAATCCCTCACATTCCCAATAGTTTTTTCAGATTCTTGACGTACTGACGGCTGATAATAACAGTTTCACCGTTTGTAAGCCTTGCCTCAAAGCGGCTGTTGACAGATGGAGATACCGCCTTGACCTTGCCGATGTTGAGTATCATCCCTTTGGAGCAGCGAAACAGCTTGGTACCCCTGAATTTTTCCTCAAACTCGTAAAGCCTGAGCTTGGTTTCGTAAACGTCCTGTTGTAAGTAGATATAGGTTTTGCTGTCTACGGACTCAATGTAGAAAATATCTCTGACCGGGATCTGATAGGTTTTGCCGTCCTTGACGCCCAGGGTCATTGCCTCGCTCTGCTGCAGCTTTTCTACAATGGCAACTACCTCGCTGTCGATCGCGTGACAACGCACCACGATTTCCTGTTCGGCATCCTTGTCAATTTGCATGACCGTAACTTTGAACATCCGCTCACCTCCGAAAACAGTATAGCACAGCAATCCGGTA
Source organism: uncultured Ruminococcus sp. (assembly GCA_902790475.1). Lineage (GTDB taxonomy): Bacteria > Bacillota > Clostridia > Oscillospirales > Acutalibacteraceae > Ruminococcoides. The sequence continues at coordinate 20,224 of CADASG010000001.1, forward strand.
TTGTAAACCTGACAGGTGAGATCACCCGTTGTTACGCGAAACAGAGCTGTCAAAAAACATATTGACTTTTCAAAAAACTTGTGATATAGTATCCGTAATCACAGGATATATACCCTTTTTCAGAGTCTGTTTGGAGGATTATCATGGGTGTTATTGTTTTTATTATTCTGTTACTCATCGTTGCTGTTGTTATCGGTCTGGGCATTGTGCGGGTCAATAATACAAACTTCCGCACGGGTGCCGGAATGTTTAAAAGCAGCGAGTATAATCTTGATGAAAAGGATGAATTTTCCGATAAGGATTACTACGACGGGAACGGCCTGTTTCGTTAATTAGGTATTGTTAAGTTAAAACAGATATTAAAAAGGAGACCTTTTCGGTCTCCTTAAAGTTTAAAATCTTCGGCTGTATATGTGCCGCGCAGTGTGACGGTGCGCGGTACGCGCATAAGCGGATCATAATCGAAGGCGCGGCATTTGCCGTCAATGATTTGCTTGGATTTTTTGCAGGCGAAAGCGCCGTTGTCCAACACTGAATTTCCGCAGTAGCTGCAATCGGGACTGATGTTTTTGCCGAAATATTTGTTTTTCACCTGACATCACCTCGTATTTTGATTGTATCACATAAATCGTTACTTGGCAAGAATATTTTGTCACTTATGATATTATTCGGAGGTCTTTTTTGAATTTTACATCTAAAACCATGGCGCTGCAAAACGCCGATACCGTTCCGTATCTCACTTATAATTCTTTGTCGGAATTAAATTTTATAAAGCACGCTTTTTCAACGCGTTTGGGCGGTGTGTCCTCGGGTGAGTTTTCTTCTATGAATCTTGCCTTTAACCGAAACGACGACCCGGATCGTGTTACCGAGAATTACAAGCGGCTTTGTCACAGCGCAGGCTTTGAGTTTGACAGCCTCACCGCTTCCGCGCAGGATCACCACACCTTCGTCCGCGCAGTCACGCAGGCTGACAGGGGAGTCGGTATATATAAACCGCGCGATATGGAGAGCGTAGACGCGCTGATCACCAATGAACCCGGCGTTACCTTGGTAACTTATTACGCCGACTGCACACCGCTGTTTTTTGTCGATACCGAAAACAGGGCGATCGGTTTGGCGCACGCCGGCTGGAGGGGTACCGCAGGCAGGATAGGGGAGAAGGTCGTGAAAAAAATGACCTCTCTTTACGGTTCCGATCCTGAGAATATCGTCGCTGCGATCGGTCCCGCCATATCCGTCTGCTGTTACGAGGTAGACGAACCCTGCGCCCGTCATTTTCTTGCCATGAAGGATCTGGATCCCGCGCAATTTGTCTTTCCGAAAAACGGCGGAAAGTATATGCTTGACCTCTTGGAATGCAATCGTCAGATATTAATGAATGCAGGTGTTCCTTCCGAAAACATTACCTTATCGGATCTGTGTACCAACTGCAACAGTGATTTGTTGTGGAGCCACCGCGCAACAGGCGGTAAGCGCGGAGCGATGTGCGCGTTTCTGTGCTTAAAATAATTCCTTGTCGGAAATATAATCCGAGAACCAAACCTTATCGACGCAGTATTCCTTTCCGTTCAGGTAGTTGAGGATACCGGCGTCTGAGGTGAAATCAAACTTCAGCTTATAGCTGTACAGCGCCTGAAAGCGAAAGCCGTCGGGCGCTTTTTTGCCCTTGCCGTATTTGCTGTCGCCGACCAGCGGATGTCCGATCGAAGCCATGTGCGCCCTTATCTGGTGCGTTCTGCCTGTCAGCAGCTCCGTCTCCGCTAAGCTGAATCTTCCGTTGCTTTTCAGCACGCGGTATTTCGTCCTGATCTCCTTGCTGCCTTCAACGGGCGTTTTGTGAACCTTTACCATATTTTTACTTTCGTTTTTGGTTATAAACCCGGTCAGCGTGTCGCTTTCTTTTTTCGGCTTGCCGTATACTAAACAGAGATAATACTTTTTTAACTCGCGGTTTTTCATCTTTGCGTTTAATATGCGCAGGCTTTCCGCGTTTTTGGCGGCAATAACGATTCCGCCTGTGTTGCGGTCGATGCGGTTGACCGTGGCGGGAGTGAAGGCTTTGTCGCGTTCGGGATCGTATTCTCCCTTATCGTACAGATAGTGAAGAACGCGGCTGACAAGTGAATCAAAGTGATAAGTCTTGTCCGGGTGTACGATAACGCCCGGCTTTTTGTCTATAAGCATAAGGTTTTCGTCCTCATACACGATGTTGAGCGAGGTAGGCGCCTTTAAAAAGTCATAGTGTTTTTCCTGTGAAGCCTCAAAAAACTCGTCCTTTATGTAAAAGGTGAGCAAGTCTCCTTCGTGAAGCATTGTGTCTATATCGCACTTTTTGCCGTTGAGCTTTACGCATTTTTTGCGGATATACTTGTACATCAGCGATTTCGGCATGGTGCGAAACCGCTTTTGCAAAAACTTGTCAAGCCGTTGATTTGCTTCGTTTTGATTTACAGTCAGTGTTCTCATAACTCACGCTCCGTTTTGTTCTGTTATCATACTACAGCATTTCATAAAAAATTTCAAGCACACTTTTGAAGCTTCCGCGTAGTTTAGTAGAGGGTGATACAGTGAGATGCTGCAAAACAAAGGTCAAATCGGCAGTCTGTTTCGGACTGGGGCTGCTTGCAGCCACTGTGCTGCCGACCAAGTGGGTATTGGTGGTAGCCGCCGTCGCGCTTGTCGCGGTCAGCCTTTTATGTATTCGGAGGTAAGCTTTATGAAGGTTGTGTTGATTGAAAATCCAAAGGTGCTGTCGGTCATTTTACGTAAAATTTACGGTATAAAAAAAGTAAAGCAGGACATTTGATACAAAGACATTAGGCATAATAAACAATACAAAATAAAGCATGATGTGCATAGTGACAAAATCTATGCACATCTGTTTTATGTATTGTATTTTTGGAAAGAATTTGATATAATATAGTTAGTAATGTAATATTGCATTATTACGGTAATTTAAAGGAGGTAATCTAAGATGAGAAATTCAAAACGGTTCATAAGCGTGTTGCTTTGCGCGCTCATGCTTATAACCATGGTCGCGGTTGTTCCGGCATCTGCGTCCACAGACACTCTGTGCAGCAAGTACGCTACTAACCCCAACGGTAAAGTCGGTGTGCAAAAAACTATCACAATTGACGGAAGCGCAAGCGACTGGTCAGAGGATATGTTGATTGCTCAGGGCGCAGCCTGGGACGTTGCCAACAACTTCAAGGGTGCGCACGAAAACTGCGTGCTCGACACCTATGCGCTCTTCGGCGCGTGGGACAGCCAGAATCTTTACATTGGCTGGCAGATGGTAAACACCACCGATACATGGGCACGTGAGGGCGACGGTCCTCTGTCCGACGGCGGTCGTGTGCTTGATGTTCCCCTGATCCTCGCTCTGAGCGTAGATCCTTCAAGCACTTCCATGAGCAACAAAAACACAGACGGCAAGTCTATTTGGGGTCAGAAGATGGGTCTGACCTTTGAGCAGCATGTTGACCACCTGTTCTACATGAGCGGAAAGCCCGGTCTGGGCGAGCCCTCCATGTTTACCGCTGTTGACGCTCAGGGCAATACTAACTACACCACCGGCTGCGTTGGTTATGCTAAAGGCGGCATCGAGTACAAGATGGCGGAAACCAACATCTGCTCCCAGATCTGGGGTCTGGACGGTTCCAAGAGCCCCAAGGATATCTACAGCGACAGCGCTAACTGGGTAGATTTCAAGACCAAGAATCACAATGTTAAGTATGATTCCTTCTATGAGATGAAGATCCCGCTGTCAACTCTTAAAATCGACGCTAACTACATCAGTAAGAACGGCATCGGCGCTATGCTGGTAGCTACCAGAGGCGAGTCCGGTCTGGACTGTATCCCCTATGATGACACCATGCTCGATAACGCGACGGGCTCCTATTCAAATGATCCCAGTACCTCTAAGGAAAAAGAGGACGAAGACGTTATCACCTCTCCTTTTGCGAGAATCGGTAAGTCAAACGGTTCTACTCCCGTAATAACACCTACACAGGCTTCCGAGTCTCCCTATGAGCCCACTGAATACGTCCCCGACGATCCTACAGTGCCTGATCTTGATCCCATTGAGCCCGCTGAAAGAGTGCTGATCGGTGACGCAAATCAGGACGGAAGCATTCTGATCAGCGATGCTACCGCTATCCAGAGACACGTCGGCAAGCTTAGAGATCTTTCCGAGCTCGGTCAGATCGCTGCTGACTGCAACGGCGACGGATTGGTAAGCATCAAGGACGCTACCTTAGTTCAGAAGTTCCTTGCTGGCTACAGAGATACCGAGCTTGTCGGCAAGTATTCCGACGAGATCGGCGGCAACGATCCTCAGCCCGCTACATACGATCCCGAAGACCCGCAGCCTAATACCGAGGATCCTCAGCCTAACACAGAAGATCCTACTATCGACGGTCCTGCGACCTTCTACTTCTCCGACGCTCTCGGTTGGGGCGATATCCATGTTTACGCATGGAATGATGCAGGTGACGTAACTGCTGCATGGCCCGGCGATTCAGGCGTAGAGGGTGAGATGAACCCCTACGGTCAGATGGTATACACCATTACCGTTCCCGAAGGCGCGACAGGCGTTATCGTAAACGGCGGCGGCAAGCAGACTGCCAACATCACAGACTTCAGACCCGCAGGCGGCGGTTACTATGTAAGCGCAGATCAAACTGAGGTTGATGAAAACGGCACAACCGTTTACACAGCTATTCCTTGGGGTGAGCCCGTAGATCCCCCTGTTGACGATCCCGATTACTCCAATCCCAATCCTGATCCTCTGCCCGGCGGTACATTCTACTTCTCCGACGCTCTCGGTTGGGGCGATATCCATGTTTACGCTTGGAATGACGCAGGCGATTTAACAGCTGCATGGCCCGGCGACGCAGGCGCACCCGGTGAGATGAATCCCTACGGTCAGATGGTATACACTATTACCGTTCCCGACGGAGCGACAGGCGTTATCGTAAACGGCGGCGGCAATCAGACCGACAACATTATCGACTTTGCTCCCGCAGGCGGCGGTTATTATGTTGATGCTTCCCAGACCTCTGTAAACGAGTTTGGTTCAACCGTTTATGTTCCGATCCCCTGGGGCGAGCCCGTAGATCCCCCTGTTGACAACCCCGATTACACCAATCCCAATCCCGATCCTCTGCCCGGCGGTTCCTTCTACTTCTCCGACGCTCTCGGTTGGGGCGACATCCATGTATATGCATGGAATGACGCAGGCGATGTTACAGCTGCATGGCCCGGCGACGCAGGCGTTCAGGGCGAAATGAACCCCTACGGTCAGATGGTTTACACTATTACCGTTCCCGAAGGCGCTACTGGCGTTATCGTAAACGGTACCGGCGGTCAGACCGACAATATCACCGACTTCAATCCCGGCGGCGGCGGTTACTATGTAGACGCTTCCAGAACATCCGTAAATGAGTTTGGTGCAACCGTATATGTTCCTATTGCATGGGATACTCCCATTGATACTCCCGTTGACAATCCTATTGACAATCCCGATCCTCTGCCCGGCGGAAGCTTCCAGTTCTCCGATTCTCTCGGCTGGGGTGATATCCACGTGTACGTTTACGGTCCCGATGGTGACCTCGGTGCTGCATGGCCCGGCAACTCCGTATCTCAGACAGATACTAACCCCTATGGTCAGGCTGTATACACCATCAACGTTCCCGCAGGCGCCACAGGTATTGTTATCAACGGAAACGGCAAGCAGACAAGCAACATCACCGACTTTAACCCCGCAGGCGGCGGTTATTACGTAGACGGCTCCAAAACCTCTACCAATGAGTACGGTGCCCAGACATTTGATCCCATCCCTTGGGGTTGATTCAGTCTTGTCTGAATAATTCAATACTTTAAATCCAAGAGTCGGCTCTTTTTGAGCCGGCTCTTTTGCGCTTTCGGCTGAAAAGGTATATTCCGTTACGATTTTTCATATACTCTACCAGACTAAATAAAAAGGAGAGACAAATATGGAGCTTAATCCGGATAACCGTGCGCTTTGCGCACCGCATACGATATTGGATACCGTAGCGGAGCAGTTGGCGGATGTCGATATGACCCTGCCCGATTATTGTCCGAATATCGAAAAAATACTAAAGTGTTCCCTTACACCAAAGATCCAGTCAAGGTCGCTTTCCGGCGGTCAGTTGCAGGTGGAGGGCATCTGCACAGTTAACGTGCTGTATGTTGATGAAGAAAAGAAAACGATTCGCTGCTGTGAACAGAATGTCAATTTCTCTCAGCATTTTACGGTGCGTGATACGCCGGAAAACTATGTGGTGTTGACAAAGACAAAGCCTGAATACATCAATTGCCGCGCACTCAGTCCGCGCCGTTTGGTCATTCACGGAGCTTTTTCATTATACGCAAGGGTAATTGCGCCGAATAAAACTTTGCTTTATACTCCGGAGCCGGGTACGCTGGAGGCCAGACGGGAGGAGATCAGCTGCGCCGTCCTTGACTCGCTTTGTCAGGAACAGTTTACGCTCAGCGAGGAGATCTCCATTGGTGATAAGCCGCCGATCGAAGCAATGCTTACTGATTCCGTAAACGCCTGTATCACTGATGTGAAAGCGGTTTCAGGAAAGCTGATGCTAAGCGGAGAAATCAGTTTGAAGCTGTTTTACCTAACCAATGTGGAAACGGGGGAGACCGCGAAAACCGACTACATCCTGCCCTTTAATCAAATCATTGACTGCGTCGGGGCGCAGGAGGACAGCCTCGGTGTAACGGACTGCGAAGTGCTGTCCTATGACATCAGACTGAAAAACGACGTTTTGTCCGAAAAGCCACTCGTAGTTGTTGACGCTAAAATCTGTGTGACGCGTGAGGGCTTTACCACGCGAACGGAAGAGCTTATCACCGATGCCTATTCTACCGAATACGCAGTTACGCTTGAGCGTGAGAACATCGGGATACTCGCCGAAGTGATTCCCGTAAACGAGCATTTTATTGAAAAAACGACTGCCTTGATCGAGAATTGCCGCTTGTCCGGATTGCTCGATATTTATACTGATTCTGTAACACTGAATATCACGCCCAATGAAGAAGGGTTGAAGGCGGAAGGAAAGCTGAATTTGTGCATAATCGCTCTTAACGAGGACGGTTTCCCTGTATTCATTGAGCGCAGCTGTGAGTATTCGCGTCTTATTAATTCCGCTTCGGATTGCAACGACATGCTCTTTCCGTGTGTTCACGCCGGAGGGGTCAGCTACCGGCTTGCAGACGACAGCAGTGTTGAACTGCGCTGCGAGCTTACCGTGACGGGAGGTGCCGTGCGCAGTGAAACGCGCAGGGTCGTAAGTAACGTCGTCATTGATGAAGATAAGCCCCTTCCGGACGACGGTTGCGCCTTAACTCTTTATTATGCCGCACCGAACGAAGATTTATGGGACATCGCGAAATCCCATCGCACGCGCCTTGATTTGCTGACAGCGGAAAACGAGACGGAAGACGCCGCCGCGGATATGCCGCGAATGCTGTTGATTCCAAAAATATAGGAGGAAGGAATATGGAAGAACGCAACGTTTATCAGGATATATCCCGGCGCACCGACGGCGATGTTTATATCGGAGTGGTAGGTCCCGTCAGAACGGGTAAATCCACCTTCATAAAGCGTTTTATGGACACTGTTGTACTGCCGAACATCAGCGACGAGAGCGTTTACCGCCGCACGGTAGATGAACTACCGCAGTCGTCGGCAGGCAAAACCATAATGACAACCGAGCCAAAATTCATTCCGGAAGAATCGGTCAGGGTCGATCTGGGCGACAACGTTAGTTTCCGGGTTCGCATGATCGACTGCGTGGGTTACCTTGTGGAAAGCGCTCTCGGTCACAGTGAGGACGACAGTCCCAGAATGGTAAGAACTCCGTGGTCAGATGAGGAGATCCCTTTTAACGACGCGGCTGAGATCGGTACAAAAAAGGTTATTACCGACCATTCATCGATCGGTCTTGTTATTACTGCCGACGGTTCTTTCGGAGAAATACCCCGAGAGGACTATCTAAGCAGTGAGTCGCGTGTGATCGCAGAGCTTAAAGCGATCAATAAACCGTTTATAATCTTGCTCAATTCCGCAGACCCCGAGGGAGAGTACGCACAGCGGACGGCTAACGAGTTGGCGTCGCGGTATGATGTTCCCGCGATGCCGGTAAACTGTGCCGCACTGGACGAAACAGAAATCAAACGGATCTTGGCTCAGCTTCTATTTGAGTTTCCCGTTCACGAAGTGAAAATGGATTTGCCGAAGTGGATAATCAGACTTGATAAAAACCACTGGCTAAAGGCTTCTGTGATCGGCGCAGTCAGAAAAGCGGCGCAAAATGTTGAAAGGATACGGCAGCTTCAGGAAACAACAGACGCGCTTTCCGAAAGCGAGTATATTGACGGAGCGGATATCACGGGACTTGATTTGGGCAGAGGAAACGCGCGAATCGTTCTTCAAACCGACTCTGCGCTGTTTTACAGGGTATTATCCGAACAAACAGGCTTGGAAGTGGGCGATGAGTGCGCGCTTATGGACTGCGTTTGCCGTTTGTCGAAGCAGCAGGCAGATTTTGACAAGATAGCGAGGGCATATGAGCAGGTCAAAGAAACGGGCTACGGCATAGTAATGCCGACGCTTGATCAGCTGACTCTCGAAGAGCCTCAGATAATAAAGCAGAGCGGTAAGTACGGTATCCGTCTCAAGGCGAGCGCTCCGTCTATCCATATGATGCAAATAGAAACGGAAACCGAAGTTACCCCGATAGTGGGCAGCGAACAGCAGTCCGAGGAGCTGGTGAATTATTTACTCAAGGAATTTGAGAAGAATCCCGAAAAAATCTGGGAGAGCAATATCTTTGGTAAGTCGGTACACGAGCTTGTGAACGAGGGACTGCATAATAAGCTATATCGAATGCCGGATGATGCCCGCCGTAAAATAGGGGAGACTATTCGCAAAATCATCAATGAGGGCTGCAACGGCTTGATTTGTATTATTCTGTAACAGAAAAATATTAGATAGAGAGATATAAAAAGAGTCGAAAGCAAGTCGGCTCTTTTTATTGTGTTTTATTATGAAAACAAAGTACAATTGATGATTTTATTATTTAAAATCACGAAAAACAAAGCACCTTGCTTTTCGTATTGAAAAAAATGACCGAATCAAGTATAATAAGACTGTATATAAATCATTCGTTTGGGGGTCATGCCATGTATCTTGTGTCATTAACTGAGGCTGCTTCTATAGCCGGTGAGCTGACGCTTGTTGAAAGATGGATCGCTTCGGCTAAGGTGATTCTAACGGGCTTTGTCGTTGTGTTCTCAATGCTGTTTCTGCTCATTGGAATCATTAAGCTTTACAGTTTTATTGTAATGAAGGTGCAGGATAAAACAAGTGTTCAAAAGCAAAAAAAGGATAAGGTATCACAGTCTAAGGATTCATTAAAGAAATCTCAGGTCAAACCGGTTCCGGTTTTATCCGATCCCTCAACTGCCGAGGATGGACTCAGCGAGGAGATAGTCGCAGTGATAGCCGCGGCGGTTGCTTCAACCTACGGCGGTAAAGGCAGGGTAAAGATCAAATCAATCAAGAAGTCGGGCGGACGTTCCGCATGGGCAAATGCCGGTGTTCTTGAAAATACTCGTCCGTTTTAATATGTCGGCGAAATTTTTTAGAAAGGAACGTTTATAATATGGAGATTATTATCGGCTTTTTTAATGCCATAAAAGGTCTTTTTGAATCATCGGGCATTATGACCCTCAACTGGCAGAACTATGTGATGATCGGTATATCCATTGTTCTTTTGTATCTTGCTATCAAAAAACAGTACGAGCCTTTGCTTCTGCTTCCGATAGCGTTTGGTATGCTGCTTGTAAACCTCTACCCCGCCATTATGAATCCTCCCACAGTGGAACTGCTCACCGCAGATCAGTGCGCGGAGCAGAGTATATCGATCGCCGGTCACGCGCAGAGGGTTATAGACGGCGTTACATATTACGAAAATCCCACCTACGGCGGCTTGCTTTATTATCTCTATCAGGGTGTAAAGCTGGGAATCTATCCTCCGCTTATATTCCTCGGCATCGGATGTATGACCGATTTCGGTCCTCTGATAGCTAACCCTAAGAGCCTGATTTTAGGCGCAGCCGCGCAAATCGGTATTTTTGTGACCTTTACCGGCGCTATTTTTCTCGGTTTCACAGAATCGGAAGCGGGCGCTATCGGCATCATAGGCGGCGCCGACGGTCCAACGGCGATTTACGTTACCACAAAGCTCGCACCGCATTTGCTGGGCTCTATAGCTATAGCGGCTTATTCATATATGGCGCTGGTTCCCATTATTCAGCCGCCGATCATGAAAATGCTCACCACCGAAAAGGAACGCAAGGTTGTTATGGAGCAGCTGCGTCCGGTATCCAAGCTTGAAAAAATCATGTTCCCGATCATAGTTGTAATTTTGATCGCTATTTTCCTTCCGGATGCGGCTCCGCTTGTCGGTATGCTTATGCTCGGCAATCTGTTCAAGGAATCAGGAGTGGTAGAGCGTATTGCCAAAGCGGCGCAAAACGAACTTATGAATATTATCACGATCTTTCTGGGTGTCACCGTTGGTGCGACCGCCTCAGGTCAGAACTTCCTTTCTTGGAGCACTATTAAGATAATCGTACTCGGCTTGATCGCGTTTTCAATGGGTACAGCGTTCGGCGTGCTCTTTGGCAAGCTGATGTATAAATTCAGCGGCGGAAAAGTTAATCCGCTTATCGGTTCGGCAGGTGTTTCCGCGGTTCCGATGGCTGCGAGAGTTTCACAAAAGGTCGGTCAGGAAGCGAATCCCGGAAACTTCCTGTTAATGCACGCCATGGGGCCAAATGTTGCCGGAGTAATAGGCTCCGCCGTTGCGGCAGGTGTGTTACTTAACGTTGTCGGGCATTAATATTTTCTGTTTTATAACCATTATTTATTCTATTTGACAAAAGGAGGCAGACGCTTCCTTTTGTTTTTCTACAAATTATCAAATTATTATTCGTTTTTAGAATTATAATCCGGTTTCATTGCGATATAATATATAGGACTAAGTGCAAAAAGAAGGAGTATGTGAAATGAGAATAAATTTCAACATACAGAGAATCCTGATGCTTTTGCTGCATCGTCTGCATTTTATAATCGTGTCGGGTATTCTGATGGCATTGTTGTTTTTTTTGTATACATCACTTATGATCAAGCCGGTTTACAGCACATCTGCTATGATTTTTATTCAAAACTACGGCAGAACCAACGCGTCGAGCAACGCTCAAAGCAGTACAGCAGGAGATTCCCACAGCAGCGAAGCGCTGCTGAACAATAACCGCGTCGCCGAAAAAATATTCAGTTCGGATATTTCAGGCTCTGCGAACCTTGCAAAAATCTGCGTAAAGTTGTTTGAAAACTCCGACGATCTTGCATCTGTTTATAACGGATGCGCCGTTGCGTATTCTGTTGAGGAGGGAACGTTTTATATCACCATAAGCGTTGTCGGTTCAGATCCGCAGAGGTGCGCTAATGTTGCAAATCAGGTAGCGGAGAAGGCAAGAGTCGTTTTTGCAAAGAATTTTGCTTACGGTCAGATCGGTACTATCCGCACCGCTAAGGAAAACCCCAGTCCTGTATCACCTAACAAAATTCAAAACACCGTTATAGGTGCATTTCTCGGTTTGTTTATTGCGTGCGTTATTATAGTTCTCCTTGACTTGATCGATACGACCATCAAAAACGATGACGATATCGCGGAAATCTATAAGGTTCCGGTCTTTGCGGAGATTCCCAATTTTGAAAGTTAAGGCAGGTGAGCGGCTATGAAGATAAAACTGGGAAAGCCCAAAAAAAAGCAGCGTAGAAAAAGAAGCGGAAGCGAGGTAAATACCGAATCTATATCCGAAAAGGGAAAATTCGCGATAGTTGAATCCTACAAGGCGGCTCGTACAAATATAATGTTTGCGCTCTCTGCCGACGATAATAAGATTTTTGCCATTACCAGCTATTCAAAGGGCGAAGGTAAAAGTACCGTTTCAGCTAACCTTGCGATTTCATTTTCAAAAATGGAAAAGCGAGTACTTTTGGTTGACTGCGATTTACGCCGTCCCAACGTCCATAATATTTTCAAACTGGAAAACACCGTGGGTGTTTCCAACGTCATCGGTAAAATGGCGGAATATGAAGAGACTGTTCACAGGGACGTTCTGCCGAATCTGGATATCCTCACTTCGGGTACGATCCCGCCCAACCCTTCGGAGTTGATTTGTTCGGCAAAGTTTGTCAATCTGATAAAAAGCCTGTATGATGAATACGACTATATCATATTTGATACTCCTCCTATCGGTGTGGTTTCTGACGCGCTTTTGCTTAAGGATCTTATTGCCGGCTTTGTCGTGGTGCTGCGTGAGCGTTCAACGACGCACGGCGATATCCAGAACCTGCTGGAAAGTATCAAGCTTACAGACACCAAGCTTCTCGGTTTTGTAAAGGTCGGCTGTACGCATACAAAGCACATCGGTAAAAAAGGATATTACTATTACCAGTATTACTATTATTATTAAGCTATATACAACAGACTTACCAATGTATGCAAGGTAAGTCTGTTTTTTATTACCATAAACGACGAAAAATGCAGGAATAGGCAAAAAGACTTGCATTTTACTCCGCAATGGTTTACAATATAGGATAAATGAAAAGCATTTTTGCAATTGTTTGTTAAGGAGAATCAAAAATGTATTATGAAAAGCTTTCCGCTCAGGAGCTTGAGCGTGAATATGCATCACTTAAACGGCAGTATGAAAATGAAAAGGGCAGGGGACTGAGCCTTAACATGGCAAGAGGAAAACCCGGCTCGGAGCAGCTCGACCTTTCCAACGGATTGCTTGATATCCTCAGCAGCAAAAGCAGCTGCATCGGATCCGACGGTCAGGATCTGCGCAACTACGGCATCCTTCAGGGCATCGACGAATGCCGAAAGCTGTTCGGTGATATGCTGGGTGTGGACGCCGATAAAGTAATGGTAGGCGGCAGTTCCAGCCTTAACATGATGTTTGACACTGTTTCCTGCATGATGACAAAGCCGATCGCCGAGGGCTGCAAGCCCTGGTATGAGGTAGAGAACCGCAAATTCCTCTGTCCGGTTCCGGGCTACGACCGTCATTTTGCTATCACGCAGTATTACGGCTTTGAAATGATTCCGATCCCCATGTCTGAGGACGGTCCCGACATGGATATGGTAGAAAAACTCGTAAACAGCGATCCTTCCGTTAGAGGCATTTGGTGCGTTCCCAAGTATTCCAATCCGCAGGGCATCACATACAGTGATGAAACAGTCAGACGTTTTGCGGCTTTAAAGCCCGCCGCAGAGGACTTCCGTATTTTTTGGGATAATGCCTATTGTATCCATGATGTTACCGATAATCCGGAAACCTTGCTCAATATATATGACGAGTGTGTAAAAACGGGCAATGAAGATCTGCCGCTTTTGTTTTGTTCCACCTCAAAAATCACCTTCCCGGGAGCCGGGGTAGCGGCAATGGCTGCTTCCGACAATAATATGAAGGTGTTAATGGAGCGATATAAATATCAGATCATAAGCTACGATAAGCTGAATATGCTTCGCCACGTGAAATACTTCGGTGATTTCAACGGGATGCTTGAGCATATGAAGAAGCACAAGAAGGTTCTCAAGCCCAAGTTTGATATAGTTCTCAACACTTTGGAGCGTGAGCTTGTACCTGTCGGGGTCGGAAAATGGACAAAGCCAAACGGAGGCTATTTTGTCAGCGTTGATGTCTATGAAGGCACTGCCAAGCGTGTAGTGGCGCTCTGCGGAGAAGCAGGCGTGGTGCTTACAGGAGCCGGCGCGACTTATCCGCTGGGGATCGATCCAAAAGACAGCAATATCCGAATCGCTCCCACATTCCCGCCTAATGATGAGCTCCAAACTGCCGTAGATGTATTCTGCATTTGCGTCAAGCTGGCGGCATTGGAAAAAATGCTCGATAAATAAAAGTATCCCGAAAGTCTATTTATTAGTATGTTGCTACATTTTTTGCGTTAAGATTTGTGCATAATAAATAAAGATAGAAAATTCGGAACGAAATATTAACAATTTCATTGACAATTATACAAAAAAATCATATAATAACTCTGTTACGTCTGTAAGTATGCGCTGGTAACAGAGTTATTATTTGCGTATTTCGGACAATTATTTGACGGAGGTTTCAAAGGCATGAAAAGAGTTCCAAAGCCAGTATTCTTCATCGTTGCTTTGCTGATACTCGCCTTTTCCTTTACTGCGATTTTCGGAATATCCTATTATAACGGTGACAACAAAAACACAGTAATTAAAGGCGTAGGCGACATCAGATGGGGAATCGACATCAGGGGCGGCGTTGAGGCTACATTTAAGCCCGCTGACAATTATGACGCCACTGATGAACAGTTGCAGAACGCAAAAGCAATTATTGAACTTCGTATGGTTTCACAGGGTATTACAGACTATGAGCTGTACGCGGATACCAACAATGACAGGATCATTGTTCGTTTCCCATGGAAGTCAGACGAAAAGGATTTTGACGCGTTAGCGGCAATCAATGAGATTTCATCGACCGCTGAGTTGACGTTCAGACCCGGTGCGGAGTTTACGACCACCGAAATGGGTTCTGACGGCGAACCGGTGTATAAGACCCCGAAGGGTGATACCGAGACCGTGCTCATGAAGGGCGATATGGTCAAGAAGGCTTCTTCGGGCTACATTAATGACAACGACGGCACTCAGAAGTACGTTGTCGATTTGGAACTGTCCGACAAGGGCGCTGAAACCTTTAAGGACATTACAACCAAGTACAAGGGTCAGCAGGTATCCATCTGGATGGATGAGATCATGCTGTCAGCTCCTACTGTAAATGATGTTATCGCCAACGGCAAGGCGCAGATCTCCGGTAACTTCACCGCAAAGACCGCCGCTGATTTGGCTCAAAAGATCAATGCCGGTGCGCTTCCCTTTAAGCTTGAGACCGCTCACTACGGCAACATCAGCCCCACATTGGGTGAAAACGCGCTCACAGCAATGGGCTATGCGGCAGTTATCGCGTTTATCGTTATCGCACTGATCATGCTGATCTTCTATCGTCTGCCCGGTTTTGTCGCGGTTATCGCACTGCTCGGTCAGATGTCACTGTCGGTTGCGGCTGTATCCGGTTATTTCACCGCGATCCCGTCCTTTACCATGACGCTTCCCGGTATCGCCGGTCTTATCCTTTCGATCGGTATGGGCGTTGACTGTAACGTTATTACCGCAGAACGTATCAAGGAAGAGATGCGCGGCGGCAGAACACTGGACGGCGCACTTGAAAAGGGTACGAAAAACTCTCTGACTGCAATCATCGACGGTAACATGACCGTTGTAATCGTATCCATCATTCTTATGCTGGTATTCGGTCCTTCCAACATTCTTTCCTTCATCTTCGGTGAGTCTACCACAGGTACTATCTACTCCTTTGGTTATACGCTCCTCGTCGGTGTAATTTCCAACTTCATCATGGGTATTTTCTTCTCCAGACTGATGCTCAGAAGTATTGCAGGCTTCAAGCCTCTGCGCAAAAAATGGTTGTTTGGAGGTGCTAAGAATGACTAAGAACGTTCAGACAAACGCGGATATGACGTCCGCTGAGATCAGCGAGCGCTATAACGGCGGCAAAAAAGTCATTGACTTTGTCGGCAAGAAAAAGATTTTCTTCGGCATTTCACTTTGCGTAATCCTCATTGGTATTATTTGTAATTTCATTTTCGGCACTACCCTCGACATTCAGTTTTCGGGCGGTGCGACTCTGACCTACAGCTACACTGTAGACGACAAGCATCCCATCGATCAGGATCAGCTTCGTGAGTTTATCCAGGAGCATACAAAGGATAGGATCACAGCTTCCTTCTCCACCGACCTCATGGGTAACACAGGTGAGAACGTCAGCGTTCAGTTCTCGGGCAATGACGCAATTGAGACGCTCATTCAGGAAAAACTGACTGCGGATCTTCAAAACAAGTATCCCGACAATAACTTTAAGAACCTTGAGGCAAACTCGGTTGACGCCTCCATGGGTCTTAGCTTCCTGCTCAAGTGCTTGGTAGCTGTTGCTATCGCCAGTGCTTTGATGGTGCTCTACGTTACCATTCGATTCAAGAAGATCGGCGGTCTTTCCGCAGGTATGATGGCGCTGGTTGCACTGTTCCACGATATCGCGATGATCTACTTCCTGTATGTCATCTTCAGAATGCCTATCGACTCCAACTTTATCGCGGTAGTTCTGATGATCTTAGGTTACTCGCTGAACGATACCATCGTTATTTACGACCGTGTTCGTGAGCAGAGAAAGATCATGGGCAGAAGAATCGATGTTGGTCAAGTATTCAACGTCAGCTGTACAAAGACTATCAAGAGAACCGTCATGACTTCGGTAACAACTCTCTCCGCTATCTTGGTAGTTTACATCCTGGCTTATATCTTTAACATCAACTCGGTCAAGAGCTTCGCTCTCCCGATGATGATCGGCGTGATCTCAGGTTGTTATTCTTCAATCTGTATCGCAGGTCCTCTCTGGGTTATGTGGCAGAGAAAAAAAGCGGCAGGCAAGACTGCTGCATAAGCAAACTAAAGCAAATTTTCAATCAACGGATACTCGCTTCCTTTTATGGAGGCGAGTTCTTTTTTTGCTGCGGAACTGTGTGAAAAATACATATCGGCGTTTTTGGTTTCCAAATGCGACCTCATTTGCGACAAATTAACGCCTATACTGTCTACATAATCGTGGATCAGCAGTATGTCAACTCTTTTAGCGGTTCGCTCCCACTTTTCTTCCAGAATCCGGGATTTTTTAAGGGCGGATTCAAAATCAGATTTTTGTACCAATTGATCGACCTTATCAATGCAGTGTGTCCATTCGTCAAAGGTATTCCCTAAGTATATCAGTTCCGATATACAACTTGTTAATACGGTAACAGCCAGTATAACAGCCATAATTATCCTCTTCATATTTCTCCCAATACTATTATTACGCTGATTCAGGTTTATTCGGTGAGGTCAGGGTTGAGTTCGTTTCTTTTTTAAGCAGTCTGTATGCTCCGTCGGTGGTTACGGTCAGCATAAACACCTGTTTAAGCGGCATATGATTCTTTGACAGTATTCTATTCACCCATTCCTTTGAATAACCGTTTTGCACTAAGCTTTCTTCAATAATACTTCCGTCGCTCACCACAACGGTTTCGGGGAGGATGTCTGTCGGATGCATTCCCATATCCTCCGCCGACAGCGCTCTTTTTTCGGATTTTTCCAAAACGCTGATATTGCCGTTAGTCTCAACAATACAATACTTCACGTCCTCTAATGAAAATACGCCTTGCTGCCTGAGCTGCGCGAACAGCTCATCGTTAGAGATCCGCAGTCGTCGCATTTCGCTCTGTCTCAGAGTTCCGTCACTGATAAGCACAACGGGATTTCCGCAGACAGCACGACGAAATCCGCGGCTTTTCAGCATTATCACGCTTATAAAGATTTCAAGGATAACCAGCACTATGACCGGTATGACCCCACTGAGCAGCGGTTGGGAAGTATTCTGCATTGGCAGAGAGGCGACGTCGGATATGACCATGGTCACTACAAGCTCACTTGGCTGCATTTCGCTGATTTGACGTTTTCCCATCAGGCGGATCGCGGCAATTATAAAGATGTATAAAAACACTGTCCTGATCACAGAAATCAACATGGAATCACCTCAGATATTATGTGCTGTTTGTCATGAAATATTCAAATTTGCAGTCGTTCAATATTGTTCTTATGAGAGCAAGGAAATCGTAAGCCGCTCCTATATGCATAATATGGAATATTTGACACAAACTGTAACGGGTGATCTAATGCTGATATCTGTTACCGAATTAAAAGAAAGGCTGAATTCTATGTTCTCAAATTCGGCTGATCTTTCCTTTAAAGAAATAAATCTGAAATCTCGCCGTCATTTATACGGAGCCGTCATCACAGTGGAAGGGCTGTGTTCAAAGGATGAGCTGGCGCAGTCGGTACTCAATCCCGTTTTGGCGCACGATTTTTGCGACGATACTCCCAAACAAGCTTTGAATGCGATACTAAATTCTGTTTCCGGTTCCTGCGATATGACTGAGTTTAGTTCCGAAAAAGAATTAATATCATATATTACCTCAGGCTTTGCCGTTATAGCGCTGGACGGCTGTGAAAAGATGATCGCGGTAGGCGTGCAGGGTTATGCTTACCGCGGAGTCAGTGAGCCGGAAAGTGAGGTGGTTCAGCGCGGAGTGCGCGAGGGCTTCACCGAGCCGCTGAGGGTAAATATGTCTATGCTGAGGCGAAGAATAAAAAATCCAGACCTTGTGTTTGAGCAGATGACTGTGGGATCGCAGTCGCGCACGCAAATAATGCTGTGTTATCTTCAGCACTGCGTATCGCCTTTGCTGCTGCGCAAGGTCAAAGAACGCCTTAAAGACTGTGATTTGCCTACGGTGTTTGCCTCGGGTTATTTATCCGAGTATTTGGAGGATGAAAAAACAAGCCGATTGTTTTCGGGTGTTGGAATATCCGAACGTCCCGACACGGTATGCGGCAAACTGACCGAAGGCAGGATAGCAGTGCTGGTTGACGGCACACCTGCCGCCATGATCGTACCGAGACTGTTTGTAGAGGAGTTCCAGGGGATAGATGATTATTCCAACCGAACCTATTATGCTTCGTTCATCCGCTTGATAAAATACCTTTCATTTTTTATCGCCGTGTTTTTGCCAGCGCTGTATGTTGCACTGGCGCAGTTTCACCCCGAATATCTGCCCGAACCGATTTTGATAAAAACCGCCGAGTCACTCTCGCGCACTCCGCTGCCCGTTATGCCGGAGGTGCTGCTAATCACTTTTGTTTATGAGATGATGAAGGAGGCAGGACTGCGAATACCTAAGTCACTGGGACATGCGGTGAGCATCGTAGGCGGCCTTGTGGTGGGGGAGAGCGCGGTCAACGCAGGTATTATCAGCGCTTCCACGCTGATGGTGGTTGCCACAGCCGCCATTTGCAGCTATGTCACATCTCCGCTGTATCCGCCGATTACAATGCTGCGCGTGATTTTTATAATCACGGCAGGAGTGGCAGGATTGTGGGGAATGGTGCTTGTGACTGCCGTCGTATTGATCAGCATGTGTGCCAAGACCTCTCTCGGTGTGCCGTATATGGCGTCGCTCGCTCCGTTTTCTTTGCGGACAATGAGAGATGTATTTATTCGCGCAAGCTGGAAAAAATTAGGCAAGCACACTATCAGGGTACAAAAATTCCCCGAAACAAAGGAGGCATGACGGCAATTGGAAGTTAAATACTCGTCGCGTCGCTTGATGCTCACACTCATGCTTTGCGCCTGTTCGGTGATCCTGCTTCAAAACCGTCAGGTTTCGCCGCGCAGTTCGTTTACTGTGAATCTGCTGTGTATGCTCTCAGGTCTTGGAGTATGCGCTTTGACTCTTTTGCCCTCGATTTTGATAATGCGAAGAACGGGAAGTGATTTCCTGACGCTTTCCGCACGATATACGCCGAAGCTGCGGCTTCCGATCGCCGTGATTTGCGCTGTTTATTTTGAGTATGTCGCCGCTTATGTTCTCCTGCCATACACAGACATGTTCTGTGAAAAGTATTACCCGGGCGTCAGACCCTGTTTAGTCGGTTTATGCCTGCTTGCCGCCTGTATTTACGCCGCGCTCAAGGGAGTGAGGATAATCACCCGCTTCGGTGTGTTCCTGTTCGTATTTGCATTGTTTACCAACTTACTGCTTTTCACGGGCAATATTTCACTGACGGATCTTTCAAACGGCAGCTTTGCGTTCAGCGCGGATCGGGACGACGTGTTCGGAGCATTTATTTATTTCTGTACACCTGCGTTTGTGTCGGCGATCTACGCCTGTATCGCAGGAGAAACACACTCTTTTCACTTTCGCCAACCGCTGCTGAGCCTTTTGTTTACCGCCGTAAAATTCGCGCTGGTTATGTTTTTTGTCACCTTTTCGCTTGGAAGCTACGCAACCCGGCAGGATTATCAGAGCTTTATTCTTTCACGGACGGCGCACTTTGGCTCTTTTGCAGGCATCGAGAGCTTTTTTATCGCGCTTAGCACTATGTCGGTATTTATGATAATATCGCTTGCGCTAAGTTGCATGGTAAAGAGCACAGGAAAAAAACGCCCGATGTTGGAGATCGTTATGTATACCTTGATTTTGTTTGTTATCACTTTGCTGTGTGAGTTCAGCCGGACGGTCAAGGCTTTCTTTTCAAATGAGGGGATACTCCTCGGACTTACCTTTGTTGTGGCTGTCTGTTTGCCGCTTGCGTACTGCAGAACAGGAGGGATACGCCGTGAAAATTAAGCTCGTTTTGCTTATTTGTCTGTTGTGCTGTCTGTCAATGCAGGGTTGTCAAACCTCGCGGCAGCTTGAGACTGCCGCCGTTATCCAAAGCGTCGGAGTTTCGCGGATAAACGGACAGCTTTGCTATACTTTTTATAAGCTTTCGTCCGATGAAAAGCCTCCGAAAACAGTGGTGCCGGCATCTTCGTTTGAGGAAGCGTGCCGAAAAGCAGGGGTGCAGTATATTCCGCATTTTTCCCTTGCAAAGTTGAAAATGCTGCTCGTTCACCGTGAGCTTGTAAACGAAGTTATGCGCCGCGATATGGAATATATCTCGACCCGGACTTACTTTTCTCCCGTTGCCTATGTGTGCGTATGCGACGATTCTGCGCTGAATGCGCTGGGCATCAGCACCGAAGAACAGCACGAAGCCGAGCAGCAGCTGCTATTGTGCCGTCAGCGACACCCGAAAGTAAAGCTTAGTTATATCAGCATCTATAACTGTATGCGAAAAAACCACGGGAACGTTTTTGATATCGTTTATCTTAGTTCCGTAAAAGAATTAAGAGCTGAACCTATGCCGCTGAATTGCGGTTGATTCTGTATTTTTACAGTCAGAGGACTTAACGGAATTAAAAAAACAGAAAAAAACGGAAAGATAATTTAATAAAAGGCTTTATCTTTCGTAAATTTTGTAGTATAATGAGAATAATTATCGTGAGGTGTTATACCCAAATTGACAAAGGTGGTGGCAATATGTCTGAATTTTCCGTACCTCTTTCCGAGATCATCGCGCGTCTGGAGCTTGACAGCGTTTATGTTGCCGAGAATTATCAGGACATCAAAATTTCTACCGTTGAAATAAACCGTCCGGGTTTGGAACTGACAGGTTACTTTGAATTTTTTGACAACAAAAAGATTCAGGTGCTTGGCAATACCGAGTTTGCCTATCTGGGGCGTTTCGGTTCCGAGGCTCAGCGAATGGTTATTGATTCCATTTTCAGCTTCGGTCCTCCTGCGGTTATCATATGCCGCCACATTGAGCCGTCCAACGTTATACTTGAAAGCGCCAAGCTGCACAAGGTGTCCATCTTCCGAAGCGAGGAAACGACCTCGGATCTGACCGCACGACTTGTATCGCTGCTGAACCGCGAGCTTGCTCCGCGAATCACACGCCACGGCGTTTTGGTTGAGGTTTACGGCGAGGGTTGTTTACTGATAGGCGACAGCGGCGTCGGTAAGAGCGAAACTGCCATAGAGCTAATCAAGCGCGGTCACCGTCTTGTGGCTGACGATGCGGTAGAGATCCGCCGAACATCCGCCAACACCATCATAGGTACATCGCCGCAGAATATCAGGCATTTTATCGAGCTGCGCGGCATTGGAATAATCAACGCCCGTCAGCTGTTCGGCATGGGCGCGGTTAAAACCGACGAGAAAATAGATATGGTCGTCAACCTGGAGATTTGGGATAACGCGAAGGTCTATGACCGTATGGGACTTGACAATGAATACATGCAGATATTGGGCGTAGAGGTGCCCACAATGACGATTCCCGTCAAGCCCGGCAGAAACTTAGCCGTAATCATCGAGGTAGCGGCAATGAACAACCGTCAAAAGAAAATGGGCTACAACGCAGCGAAGGATCTGCTGTTGAGTCTCGGAATGGATTTGGAGGCTATGCCCGAATCACCCAAGACGGTTATTGATAAATGGGATTAATAATTCTAATAACGAAATATAATAAGCGAGGGCAACATGAGTAAAGCTGAATTTATCTGCAATATAGCGGAGATCGCCGGTTGTGAGGTTTGTCACAACGAGCCGATGAGCCGTCACACTTCCTTTAAGATAGGCGGACCCGCCGAGGCGTACATAACAGTCAAGAATATCCCACAGCTCAGGGACATTCTCAAGGAATGCCGTGAGGCAGGCGTCAACACCTTTTTGATCGGCAACGGAAGCAATATACTTGTCAGCGACGAAGGCTTGGGCGGCGTGGTCATCAGGCTCGGCGGCGAGTTTAAGAATATAACTCTTGCGGACGAAAACACCATCTACTGCGGAGCCGGAGCGTCTCTTGCCTCGCTGTGCAAGTTTGCACTCAACTGCGGACTCAGCGGTTTGGAATTTGCATGGGGGATTCCGGGCTCGGTCGGAGGAGCGCTGTTTATGAACGCCGGTGCTTACGGCGGCGAAATGAAAGATGTTGTACTAAGCGTGTCTCACATTACGCCGGACGGAGAAGCCGGAAGGATCGAAAGTGAGGCTTTGGGCTTCGGCTACCGCACAAGCGTTTACCGTCAGAATAAATACATTATCACGGGCGCGGCGATCAGGCTGCAAAAAGCAGGTCAGGACGATATCCGCGCGAAAATGGAAGATTTCATGAACCGCCGCAGCTCAAAACAGCCGTTGGATTATCCAAGCGCAGGCAGCGTTTTTAAGCGTCCCGAGGGCGCTTACGCAGGCGCGCTGATCGAGCAGTGCGGACTAAAGGGAAAAACCCGCGGGGGCGCTCAGGTAAGCGAGAAACACGCCGGCTTTATAATAAACAGGAACAATGCGACTGCCGCAGACGTTCGCGGGCTGATCCGCGAGGTGCAGACCACCGTTGCGGATCAAACCGGCTATCAGCTTGAATGTGAGCTGATCATTCTCAATTGATCCCTCAGGAGTTTTCATGGAATTTGTTATTGTAACCGGCATGACGGGCGCGGGCAAAACCTCGGCGCTCCGCGTGCTTGAGGATTTAGGATATTACTGCGTGGACAACATACCATGCGCTTTGCTGACGACCCTGTATACTCTGTGCGACAACGCTAAGGAAGATATGATGAAAAAGGCTGCGGTGGTTATAGATGTAAGGGGAAACACCGATTATCATCAAATGACCGCGCAGATCGAGTTCTTTAAAAAGGCGCACAAGCAGGTAAAGCTGCTGTTTATTGACGCTAAAACGGATCAGATCATCATTCGCTACAAGGAAACACGCCGAAAGCATCCGCTTGCAGAGCGACTCAAGGACGGTTCGGTAAGCGAGGCAGTAGAGTTTGAAAAAGCATTGATGATGCCGGTCAAAAGGCTGGCTGATTATACCATTGATACGACCCATATGACCAACAAGCAGCTTCGTGAACGTATCACCTCCATGTTTTTGGGCGACGTTTTTCAGGGCATGACACTAACCTTTATGTCCTTTGGCTTTAAATACGGCATCCCGTCGGACGCGGATACGGTGATAGATGTTCGCTGTCTGCCGAATCCCTTTTATATCCCCGAGCTAAAGCAGCTCACAGGACTTGACGAAGAAGTGCGAGAATATGTGCTCAGCAGCACTGACACAAATGAATTTATCAGCCGTGTTTTAGGCCTGTTCGATTATGCTGTTCCGCTTTATTCAAAGGAAGGCAAAAGCGAATTGGTAGTCGGCGTAGGATGTACGGGCGGCAAGCACAGAAGCGTTACTATTACGCGTGAGCTTGAAGCGCATTTTTCACAGCTTGGATATCGCTGTGTTATCCAGCACCGCGATATAAGCAAGGATTAGGAGGCGTCGTGTCTTTTTCATCGGAAATAAAAAAGGAGCTTTCCGCCGCTCAGGTTTTTGACCGAGAAACGCTGAAAGCGGAGCTTTACGGCTTATTGCTGTTCGGCAAGGTGTTTCGCAGGGACAGCATCGTGTTTACAACCGAGAGCAGCCACGCGCTGAAACGCGCCTGTATGCTGCTTGAAAATCTATACAGACCTATTATCGAAAAACAAGCGGCGCTGCGCACCAAGGCAGGACACAGTCATTTGTATAAGCTGCGTTTGATAGACCCCGGGGAATGCCGTGCTGTTTACGAGGATTTCGGACACTCCGATTCACAGGTGAGCCTGCGTGTAAATCGCGCAAACCTTTGGGGTGAGGAGCTGACAGCAGCCTTTATCCGCGGCGTATTCCTCAGCTGCGGTTCAGTGTCGGATCCCAATAAAAGCTATCACGCAGAATTCTGCGTGCCTCATAAAAACCTCAGCGTAGACCTGTGCAAGATCCTCACCGAGATCACCGAGTGTGAGTTTACACCGAAAACCGTGACGCGCAGCGGCAATTACATCGTATATTTTAAGGGCAGCGAGCAGATATGCGACCTGCTAACCTATATGGGCGCACCGACCCAAGCAATGGAGATAATGGGAACAAAGGCGTATAAGCAGGTGCGCAATAACGTGAACAGACGAATCAACAGCGAAATGGCGAATATCGGCAAGGTCGCCGCCGCTTCGGCAAAGCAGCTCGAGGCGATCAGGCGTATCAGTCAGACCAAAGGCTTGGAGACTCTGCCTCCCGAACTAAAGGAGATCGCTGTTTTGCGTTTGGAATATCCCGAAATGTCGCTGCGTGATTTGGGGGCGAGCCTAAATCCGCCGATAAGCCGCAGCGGCGCCAATCACAGAATACAGCGTTTGCTGGAATACGCGGATTATCCGGAGGAACTGCATCATGAATAAGGATATGACCATAGAAGCCGCCGTGCAGCGGATAGACGAGGCGGTTGAAAAACTGGAAAACACTCCCATGCTTATCAATGAAAGTGTGGAAACCTATGTCGAGGCGGCTGAGCTGCTGGCGTTTTGCTATCAGGAGCTTGAAGCGGCAAAGGGAAAGATACGCGATGTTGACCGTATGATCGCGGAGAAAAAAGCCCCGTTGCAGGATGAACAGCCGAACACGGACGAAATAAACCGAATGGTGGAGGATGACGATGAATAAGGATTGGCTCAAAACCTTTGAGGCGGAGCTTTACGGTTATCTGCCAAGTGAAGACTGCAGCGAGCGACGGCTGATAGAAGCCATGAAATACAGTCTTGAAGCAGGCGGTAAGCGCGTGCGTCCCCGTTTGGTGCTTGAATTCAACAAGGCGTGCGGCGGTGATCTGCAAGCTGCCCTGCCTTTTGCGGCGGCTGTGGAAATGGTGCATACCTATTCGCTTATCCACGACGATCTGCCGTGTATGGACGATGACGACCTTCGGCGCGGAAAGCCCTCGAACCACAAGGTTTTCGGAGAGGATATCGCGCTTTTGGCAGGTGATGCGCTGCTTACGCTGGCTTTTACTGCGCTCACAGACGATAAGACTGCTTCGCTTGCGGGCGACAGCGCGTGCCGCAGAGCAGTCGCTGCACTTTCGGCTTACGCCGGAGCCTCTGGTATGGTCGGCGGTCAGGTCATAGATTTGATAAGCGAGAATAAGCAGGTTCCGATTGAAACCATCCGCGAGATCGAATACAAAAAAACCGCCTGTCTGATAAAGGCGGCATGCGAACTGGGATGTCTCAGCGCAGGAGCAGACGCAGACCGCGTTTGCGCGGCTTCTCGCTACGGCGAATGTCTGGGTATAGCCTTTCAGATACAGGACGACATTCTTGACTGCACCTCTACCGATGAGGAACTGGGCAAGCCTGTCGGCAGTGATGTGGAGAATCAAAAATCCACCTTTGTATCGCTGCTGGGCATAGAAAAGGCGAGAGAGACGGTGAATGAACTCACCGAGTCCGCAGTCGAAGCGCTGCGCGTGTTTGACGGAGAAACAGACTCGCTTGAGGAATTCGCGCGCGCAATGGCTTCCAGAAGCAATTGATACTCACGCAAAAACTTTACGGGAAAGATTAGTTATGGGTAAATATCAACTCCTGTCATCTATCCGCTCTCCTGAGGATGTGCGAAAGCTGCAGGATGAACAAATAGACGGGCTGTGCGCGGAAATTCGCGAAAAGCTGATAGAGGTCGTTTCGCTCAACGGCGGCCACCTTTCGCCGAACTTAGGCGTGGTGGAGCTGACTGTGGCGCTGCACCGCAGCTTTAATTTTCCCGAGGACAGTATCGTTTGGGATGTAGGTCACCAGAGTTACACCCACAAGCTGCTCACAGGCCGATTTGAACAATTTGATACGCTGCGAAAAAAAGGCGGAATATCCGGCTTTCCAAAGCGTTCGGAAAGCATTTACGACGACTTCAACACGGGTCACAGCAGCACCTCTATTTCGGCGGCTTTAGGTATAGCGAACGCAAAGCAGCTCAGCAACGACAACAGCTATACTATCGCTGTTATCGGCGACGGCTCGCTGACCGGCGGACTCGCCTTTGAAGCGGTCAACAACGCAGGGCAGTTCAACAAGAACTTTATCGTAGTTCTCAACGACAACAAAATGTCGATCTCAAAAAACGTTGGCGCTCTTCCGCGTTACCTGACTACCGTTCGTATCCAGCCATGGTACATACGCGTAAAAAAAGGTACGGAGAAGGGACTGTCAAAGATCCCGTTTTTCGGCAGAGTGCTCAGGGAAGTGCTTAGAGGCAGTAAATCAAAGATGAAAAATCTGGTGTACAAAAACACCCTCTTTGACTGCTTCGGCTTGACCTATCTGGGTCCTATAGACGGTCACAATATCGGTGAACTGGAAAACGCTTTTAAGTTTGCCAAAAAGGAGACCCGTCCCGTGCTGCTTCACGTGGTTACCAAAAAAGGCAAGGGCTATCAGCCTGCCGAAGACAATCCGGGCGAATTTCACGGGATCGGTCAGTTCGACATAGACTCGGGTGAACCGCTGTCCAGTCACAAGGGCTTTTCCGCTATGTTTGGAAGAACAATGTGTATGTTGGCTGATAAGGATGATAAAATCTGCGCCATCACCGCCGCTATGACGGGCGGTACGGGTCTAAAGGATTTTTCGTCAAAATTCAAACGCCGTTTCTTTGACGTAGGCATCGCCGAAGAGCACGCCGTCACCTTTGGCTGCGGTCTCGCTTCAAGGGGCTATCGTCCCGTGTTCGCCGTGTATTCAACATTTTTACAGCGCGCATATGACCAGTTGGTTCACGACGCTGCTCTCGGAAAAAACCATCTGGTGCTCGGCATCGACCGTGCAGGCATTGTCGGCGACGACGGCGAAACTCATCAGGGAGTGTTCGACGTTTCCATGCTGAACACTATCCCCGGTTCGGTGATCTATTCGCCCACCTATTTTGAAGGGCTGCGCGAAGCGCTGTACGACAGCATATACAATCAGGAGGGGCTGGCGGCTGTGCGTTATCCGCGCGGCGGCGAGCTTTATAAGCCGGAGGGCTTTTCCTCCGAAAGCATTGATTTCAACACCTTCGGTAATCCGGCGTCGGATTATCTGCTGGTGACTTACGGCAGGCTGTTTTCCTATGCTGCAAGGGCTAAGGAAATGTTAAGCAGTCAGGGGATAGAGATCTGCCTGTTGAAGCTGTGCCGAATCAAGCCTATCAACACTCAAACCGTCAATTTTGCTTCCCGGTTCAAACATGTTTGGTTCTTTGAGGAAGGAATCAAAAACGGCGGAATAGCACGCAATTTCAGCGATTTGCTGGCGCTTACGCATTTCAGCGGAAGCTATCATATAAAAGCGATCAACGACACCTTTGTAAAGCAGATGTCCGTTAGCGAGGCGCTGCATATGCTCAAGCTCGACAGTCAGGGCATGACAGAGGTAATCTTAAAGGATATAGAACATGAAAAAACGACTTGACGTGCTGGTGTACGAAAACGGCTTTGCCGAAAGCAGGGAAAAAGCCAAGGCTGTCATCATGGCAGGGCTTGTTTATGTCGATAACCAAAAGGCGGATAAATGCGGCGCTTCATATGAAGAGAACGTAAAGCTTGAGGTGCGCGGCTCTGCGCTGCCCTATGTAAGCCGCGGAGGGCTTAAACTTGAAAAAGCTATCAAGTGCTTCTCACCCGATTTAAACGGAAAGATCACAATGGACATCGGCGCATCCACAGGAGGATTTACCGACTGTATGCTGCAAAACGGCGCAAAAAAGGTGTATGCCATCGACGTTGGCTACGGTCAGCTTGCGTGGAAGCTGCGCACCGATGAACGGGTAGTAAACCTTGAACGCACCAATATGCGCAAGGTGACGCGCGAGCAGGTACCCGACCCGATCGACTTCTTTTCGGTCGATGTGTCTTTTATCTCGCTCAGGCTTATCCTGCCTGTAGCGAGACAGCTTATGGCTGAAAAAGCTCAGGCAGTCTGCCTGATAAAGCCTCAGTTTGAGGCAGGACGCGAAAAGGTAGGAAAAAAAGGAGTTGTGCGGGATCCTTCGGTTCACGAGGAGGTTATCGCCAATATCCTTGAATTCTGTCTGCAAAATGGTTTTGATGTTCTCGGTCTCGACTATTCTCCCGTCAAGGGACCCGAGGGCAACATAGAATACCTCGTTTTTTTGCAAAAATCAGACGAACCTCAATCGTTTCTTACCGTAAAGCCGCAGGAGGTTGTCGCGCAGTCCCACAGCGAGCTTGATAAAGCGCAGTAAACAGGAGAATAACATGAATATCGCGATAATCGTCAATTTAACAAAAGAAAGAGCCGTTCCCTGCACACGCGACATCATATCGCTGCTGAGGTCACACGGCGCAAAGGTGCTGATGCCTCCCGATTGCCAAAAAGTCTTTTTCGGCGAGGATGTTATCTTTTGCAGCACACTTGAGGAGCTGTTTGAGCGCGGAGACGCAGCAATCACCGTCGGAGGCGACGGAACAATTATCCACGCCGCAAAGTATGCCGCGCGTTCCGACACACCGCTTATCGGCGTAAATGTGGGCAGGCTTGGCTTTGCCGCGAACGTTGAGGCTGATGAGATCGACAGCCTGTTAAAGCTACTGAGCGGCGATTATTCTACGGAACACCGTTCGCTGCTTGATGTTGAGGTAAAAAAGCCGGGCGGCTCACAGCATTACTTAGCTGTAAACGACGCTGTTGTGGCGCACGGTCAGATTTCAAAGATCATTGATCTATACGTGAGTCTTAACGGCGAGGAGATATCAAGCTACCGTGCCGACGGTCTGCTGTTTTCAACTCCCACAGGCTCCACGGCGTACTCGCTTTCGGCAGGCGGTCCGATTTTGTCGCCGCAGATGAAATGCATACTAATGACGCCCGTTTGTCCTCATTCGCTGTTTTCGCGGTCTGTGCTTTTTGAGGGCAGTGCGGAGCTGACGGTCACTGTCAAAATACCCCTCGAGTGCAGTTGCCTGCTCACGGTTGACGGCGAAACCAACATTAACATAGATGAGGGAGACAGCGTGGTAATCCGCCAGTCAGAGCTTAGACTGATGCTGCTGTCTGTCAGACAATACAATTTTTACCGCAGGCTTAACGAAAAGCTGAGAGAAAGGGAACTGTCATGAAAAGCGGACGACATGAAGAAATACTCGCTATCATTGCGGAACAGCCCATAGAAACACAGGAAGAACTGTTAAATAAGCTAAAAGAAGCCGGTTACAAGGCTACGCAGGCGACTATCTCGCGCGATATCAAGGAGCTGAGACTGGTCAAGACCCTCGGCAGCGACGGCAAGTACCGCTATGTTTCGGCTTCTGCAACTGCGGAACAAAGACCGGGGTTTGCAGGGATTTTTTACGCTTCCGTTCTGTCTATTGAAAATGCGCAGAATATTGTGGTCATCAAAACCCTGAGCGGTGCAGCAAACGCTGTTTGCGCTGCGCTCGATTCGATGGAATCAAGCGCGGCAGTGGGCACGATCGCCGGTGACGACACTATTTTCGCTGCGTGCCGTTCCTCAGAGGCGGCGCTTGACCTTTGCGCGGAATTAAAAAGGTATCTAAATCATAATTAAGGCAACACCGTGTAAACGATTCCAAACCTTCGGAGATGAAAACATGCTTCAAACCTTATACATTGAGAACATCGCGGTCATTGAAAAGCTGACCGTTGATTTTAAGAGCGGATTAAACGTTCTTACGGGTGAAACTGGCGCAGGTAAAAGTATTATAATCGACGCCATAAACGCTGTTTTGGGACAGAGAGTGACCCGTGATATCATACGCACCGGGGAGAATTCCGCGTTTGTCAGCGCTCAGTTTGATGAGATCAACGGCTCGGTAAAGGATAAGCTTACGGAAATGGGCATTAACGCTGAGGACGGCGTGCTGATCTTGCAGCGGTCGCTGAATGCAAGCGGCAAAAGCTCCTGCAAAATCAACGGCAGACCTGCCACGGTGACAATGCTGCGCGAGCTTGGGCAGAGCCTGATCAACATTCACGGTCAGCATGAAAGCTATGAGCTCTTTTCTCCCGAAACCCACATTGATTACATTGACAGCTACGGAAAATGCGGAGACTTGCTCGAGGATTACCGCACCAAATATCAGCAATTTAAAATTCTGCAAAAGAAATTAAACGAAGCCGAAAACGATGAGTCCGAACGCCTGCGTGAGATAGATATCCTGCAGTTTCAAACTCAGGAACTGTTTGACGCGGACATTCAGCAGGGTGAGGAAGATGAGCTTGAATCCGAGCGCTCAGTGCTGATGAATTTTGAAAAAATCTTTTCCTTGCTCACAAAAGCGAAAATGTCGCTCAACGGCGACGATAACAACGGAGGGACCGAGGCGCTTGATATCGCGTCCAACGCCATGCAGAGCGCCGCTTTCTACAGCGACGAATACGCTTCGATCGCCGACACGCTCACCGACTTGTACTATAATCTGCGCGACGTCGGCGCTGAGATCGACGACGCCCTGGATAACCTTGAGGGCGATCCGCGCAGACTTGAGGAAATAGAGGAACGCCTCGATTTGATCAACCGCATGACCCGAAAGTACGGCTGTGAAGCCGACGAGCTCTCCGGTTTGGCTGATAAAATGCAGGCGCGCTTAGAAGAATTGCTCAATTTTGATAAGAACCGCGACGAGCTTATTGCCGCCTGCGGTGCTGCCGAGAGTGAAGCGATGTCGGCAGCAAAGGCGCTCGGCATCCGCCGCCGCAAAACAGCGGCTGAATTCGCCGAGCGAGTTAAGGAAGAAATGCGCTTTTTGAATATGCCAAACGTTGAGCTGGTGCCTTGCTTTGAGGATATACCGATGTCTCCGAAGGGAACCGATAAGGCGGAGCTGCTGATTTCCGCAAATCCCGGTGAAGCGCCGAGACCTGTTGCAAAGATCGCGTCTGGCGGCGAATTGTCGAGGATGATGCTTGCAATCAAAACCGTGCTGTCTGACGCGGATTCCGTTGATACACTCATTTTTGATGAGGTCGATACGGGTATTTCAGGTTCAGCCGCCGAAAAGGTCGGCTTGAAGCTGCAGGAGGTTTCACGCGGCTGTCAGGTGCTCTGCGTCACTCACCAGGCGCAAATCGCCGCGCTTGCCGACACGCATTATTTGATCAGGAAACAAATCGACGGCGGTCGCACATTTACCGAGGTCATACCTCTTGACCGCGGAGGACGCATCAAGGAACTGGCGCGGATCATCGGCGGAGTCAACATTACGCAAGCCGCTTTGTCTCACGCCGAGAGTATGCTGAACTGAGATCGGTTTAGATAAGGCAACACCGCACAATTCAAGGCGCCCGGCTTGCTTGAATCTTATTCCGTCAGCTTGCCCAAAAAATCTCGGCAAGGCAACAGCCTTACCTCAATTTATTTGTGCAACCTGACGAAAAATCTTACTGCGCAATCCGCACACCTGAATTATGCGGTATTGCCTTAAAAATAATTTACTGAAAGGAAGCTGTATTTTGAAGCTGTGGAAGGTAGCGCCGCTTGACAAAGCGGAAGCCAAAAGAATCCAAAGTGAATATGATCTGCCTGCAATCACCGCCATACTGCTTCAGATCCGGCACATAACGACAAGTGAGGAAATCGAGGATTTCCTGTTTAACGATTCTTTCATTGCGCCGCCAGATGATATCAAGGATATAGACAAGGCTGCGGCGCGTATACGTCAGGCGATCGAGCGCGAAGAACTGATTTGCGTCTACGGCGACTATGACGCCGACGGTGTTACCTCAACCGCACTGCTTTATTCGTATTTGGAAGCGTCGGGCGCAAACGTGATCTATTACATACCCTCGCGTGAAACAGAGGGGTACGGCATGAACAAAAATGCCGTCAGGACGCTTTGCGAGCGCGGGGTAAAGCTGATCGTCACGGTAGATAACGGCATCGCGGCGGATGAGGAAATAGCTTTGGCGTCAGAGTTGGGGATCGAAACCGTTGTTACAGACCACCACACTCCGCTTAAAACCATTCCCGACGCCGTAGCCGTGGTGGATCTTCACCAACAGGACTGCCCGTCACGATTCAAGCAGCTTTCAGGTGTAGGCGTGGCGTTCAAGCTGGTGATGGCGCTGGAGGGCGAGTACTGCGACTGCGACGCTCTGCTTGACAATTATGCCGATTTGCTCAGCTTAGGCACCATAGGCGATATAGTAGATTTGCGCGGAGAAAACCGCGTCTTTGTCAAACGCGGTCTGCAAAGCCTGATGAACACCGACCGCGCAGGTATTTCGGCTTTGATAAACGCTTCGGGGCTCAACGGCAAGGAGCTGACCGCAGGCAGGGTATCATTTACTTTGGTGCCGCGTATTAATGCAG
Source organism: uncultured Ruminococcus sp. (assembly GCA_902790475.1). Lineage (GTDB taxonomy): Bacteria > Bacillota > Clostridia > Oscillospirales > Acutalibacteraceae > Ruminococcoides. The sequence goes on from CADASG010000001.1 coordinate 53,070, forward strand.
TCGGCAGGCTGGGAGAGTCCGGCAAATCGGTTGACCTTCTGCTCACAGAGGATATATCGGAGGCGGAAGAGATCGCCCGGGCAATGGATACCGACAATGCCGAGCGGCGGCGTATAGAAAATGAGATACTTGACAAAATAGATGAGAAGATCCGCCGCTGTCCGTCGCTGACCTTAGACAAGGTTCTTGTCATAGACGGAAAAGACTGGCACCAGGGGGTCATCGGAATCGTAGCTTCCCGTATCAAGGAGATTTACGGCAAGCCTGTTATCATTATTTCCGACGACGGTCAAAAAGCCAAGGCTTCCGGCAGAAGCATAGAGGGCTTTCCGCTGTGCGACGCGGTGGCGTACTGTGCGGATCTGCTGACCCATTACGGCGGTCACCCCATGGCGGCAGGGCTTTCCTTGCCGAGCGCCAATATTGAATTATTCCGAATAAGAATTAACGAGTTTGCCGATTCTTTTCCCGATATGCCGTTTGATACGCTCAGTATCGCATGTCGGCTCAATCCTGCTTCCGTTAATGTAGGGATGGCTGACGCACTCTCTCATTTGCAGCCATACGGCGCAGGTAATCCCGCACCCGTCTTTGGGTTCTTTAATATGACTATTGCGGATATAATTCCGTTATCGAATAATAAACATCTGAGATTACAGCTGACGCGCGGCTCTGCTCGAATGACGGCGATGCTGTTCTTTACCTCGACTGAGGAGTTTCCGTATCGACGAGGCGACGTGATAGATATAGCTGCAGCGCTTGAAATAAACGAATACGGCGGAAACCGAAGCGTTTCGGTGGTCGTCAGGGAGGTCAAGGCATCCGATGACGATGCGGAGGCTATTTTGAGCAGCGGACGTGTTTTTGAGGAATTTTGTCAGGGAGCTGTGCGCGATAATGACGCGCTGAGAGCGCTGCTGCCAAGCCGTGAGGATTTCGCGCTGCTCTACCGCTTTTTGCGTGACAGCGGAGGTTATACTCACAAGACAGAGACTCTTGTCCATGCGCTTAACAACCGGCTTTCCTACGGCAAGATCAGGGTGATACTGGAAGCGCTCAGCGATCTCAATTTAATTGAGATACACGAGGGGCTAAAGGAATGCCGCATAACACTCAACACTGTCAGCGGCAAAGCAGACCTTTCCTCCGCCCGGATTATCCGTGCTATTCAGGAAAGTCTGAATACTCTTTAATTATATATAATCAATTTATATAAATCATTCATTCACGCGAACAGGGGGTATCCTATGAGCAAATTTTCAAAAGTAGCCCATTATCAGGATTTTACCGAGCTGTTGGGTATTTTAGAACGCTCGGGAAACAGCTATGACATGGATAAGATCAGGGCAGCCTACGACTGCGCGGAGAAATGCCACGGCGACCAGCGCAGGGTGTCGGGGATCCCGTATATTCTTCACCCTACCTCTGTAGCATGTATTGTTGCAGAGATGGGTATGGACACAGACACCATCTGCGGAGCGCTGCTTCATGATGTTGTCGAGGATACCGATATCACGCTTGAGGAGGTCTCAAAGCGTTTCGGCTCTGATGTTGCCAAGCTGATCGACGGCGTAACCAAAATTTCAAAAATCCCCTATTCTACCCGTGAAGAACAGCAGGCGGAGAACATCCGCAAAATGCTGATCGCCATGGCGGACGATATCCGCGTGATCATTATTAAGCTTGCCGACCGTCTGCACAATATGCGGACGATGGACTGTATGCCGGAGCAGAAGCGCCGCGACAAGTCGGTTGAGAGCATACAGGTTTTCGCGCCTATCGCGCACCGTTTGGGTATCAAAACCGTCAAGGAAGAGCTGGAGGATCGTTCTCTGCAATATCTTGATCCGATCGGCTACAAGGAGATCGAGGATGCGCTGCTGATGTCCGAGGACGAGCGCGAGCGCTTTATCGAGAGCATAAAGCAGCAGATTCTCGACAAGATAGGCGATTCGATCTCCAACGTCTATATCAGCGGCAGAGTAAAAAGCATAAACAGTATCTACCATAAAACCATTATGCGCAATCAAACCATGGATCAAATTTTTGATGTGTTCGCTGTGCGTGTGATAGTTGACACCGTGCCCGACTGCTATAATGTGCTGGGCGTGGTGCATGATATCTTCAAGCCGATCCCCAACCGCTTCAAGGATTATATTTCCATGCCTAAGCCAAATATGTATCAGAGTCTGCATACTACCGTGCTTGACAAGAATGCTATTGCCTTTGAGGTGCAGATCCGCACATGGGAAATGCACTACACAGCCGAATACGGAATCGCGGCTCACTGGAAATATAAGCTCGGAATGGGCGGAAACGCCAAGGGTGAAGATAAACTCAAAAAGAACATTGAAAAGGTCAAGAGCATGATTTTGGAGCAGCTCGAGACCGAGGACGCCACTGACATCGCACGCAATATCCGCAATGACCTCGGCGGCAACGATGTGTACGTATTTACGCCGAAGGGCGACGTTATGAATCTGCCCCGCGGTTCAACTCCCATAGATTTGGCGTATTTGATCCATTCTCAGGTGGGTCACTGCATGGTGGGAGCTAAAATCAACGGAAAGATCGTTCCCATCGACTATGAGCTGCAAACGGGCAATATCTGCGAGATCATAACGCAGAAAACCGAGCATCCCAACCGCTCATGGCTTGAAATATGTAAAACCGCTTCGGCAAAATCAAAGATACGCCAGTGGTTCAAGCATGAAAAACGCGAAGAAAACATCGCGGTAGGCAAACAGATGCTTGAGCGTGAATTCAGCCGTCAGGGCATAAATCTGACGGAGAGCGAGTATCCGGATCTGCTGCGCAGCATCAGCGTAAAAAAGCAGTACAACACCCTCGATGATTTTTACGCCGCCATAGGCTACGGCGGAATCCAGCTCTGGAAAGTCATGCCGAGGATCAAGGAAGAGTATCAGAAGATATACGGTCAGAATATCGAGAATATTATAGTTCCTCCTGCTCCGCCGGTCAGGACTCAAAACTCGTCGGGCGTTCTTATCGACGGCTACAGCGATATGAGGGTCAAGTTTTCAAACTGCTGCAATCCGCTGCCGGGTGATGAGATCATAGGCTACATCACGCGCGGCTTCGGCGTTTCGATCCATAAGCGCAGCTGCACCAACGTACCGCGTGACCTCAGCAAGTGTGAGGACATCAACCGCTGGGTCGTGGCGCGATGGCAAGACAAACAGGCAGGAGAAGCCTTCCGAAGCACCCTTCAAATCATAGCTAACGACCGCACGGGCTTTTTGGCGGACGTTACCATAAAGCTCTCTCAAATGCATATTTTCATTCACACACTCAACTCACGCGAGCTTAAAAACGGCAAGGCAATGGTGACCGTTACGATCAATGTAGCAGGACGAGACCATCTGCGAGGCGTTATTTCCAAGCTCAGTGAGATAAACGGAATAGAGGAGATCAACAGAATCTGATGATAGCTATAATACAGCGCGTCAGCGAAGCAAAGGTCACCGTTGACGGCGAAATCAAAGGAAAAATCGGACGCGGCTTTTTGATACTGCTCGGCGTTGAGCACTCTGACGACGAAACGGAAGCGCGCGTCCTTGCCGGCAAGATCGCGGGTCTGCGCGTTTTTACCGATGAAAACGATAAAATGAACCTCGCTCTCGCCGACGTTGACGGCTCGGTGCTGGTGATATCCAACTTTACTCTTTGCGCGGACTGTTCCCACGGCAGACGGCCGAGTTTTATCGCAGCGGCACGACCCGAGCAGGCGCAGCCGCTTTATGAAAGCTTCTGCGGATATCTGAGCAGCAACGGAGTAGGAACAGTAGAGAAGGGCGTGTTCGGCGCGGATATGCAGGTGTCGCTTGTCAACGACGGACCGGTAACTCTTACAATTAACTCAAAGGATTTGAAACGATGATAAATATACAAATATATCCCGTAACAATGCTTGGTACCAACTGCGCGTACATCAAGGACGCGGCAACAGGCAAGGCGGCGGTCACCGACCCGGGCGAACGCTCCGAAAAACTGATGAAGCAAATCAAGCAGGACGGCGGAAAGCTTGAGTATGTTCTGCTGACCCACGGTCATTACGACCACATCTGCTACGCGAAACAGCTTGCCGAGCTGTGCGGAGCGAAAGTCGTTACCGGTCGCTTGTGCAATGAATTTTTATCTAACACCAAATACAACGGGACCGCCGCGCACGGGATACTTTACACGCCTTTTGACGCGGATATCCTGCTTGACGACGGTGATACATTTATGCTCGGAGAAACGGAGTTTACTTATTTGTCAACTCCCGGGCATACGATCGGTTGCGGAGTTTTTTTGGCAGACGGCGTGATGTTTGCAGGAGATACTCTCTTTTGCGAATCCTACGGCAGAACCGACCTGCCCACAGGAAACGAAGTGCAGATGATGCAGTCGCTCAAAAAGCTGAAAGAGCTTGAAGGGGATTATCAGGTGATCCCCGGTCACGGTCCGCTGACAACTCTTGAGCATGAACGCCGTTATAATCCGCTTATGAGCCGTTTATAACGCCACCCGGAGAGCGCAATGAATCTGTATGTAAATAACAATACCTTTTGGTTTGAGCTTGAAAACCTTACGCGGGCGTTCTTTCCAAATGAAAAAATCAATGTATACAGGGATTCCGACGAGGCGAAGGCTCCGTGCGTGACTGCCTGCTTGGGAGAGGATATCAGGGTATCCGTCCGCATCGGTGATTTTGACCGAACGCTTTGTGAAGCGGTCGGCGCAGACGACGATCAAAATGAGCTTATCACAGTGAAGCTGCTGTACCGTCTGCTGAGCGAGTTCAGCGGAGTATCACTTCCGTGGGGACTGCTCACCGGAGTGCGTCCGATAAAGCTGCTTCGCCGACTGACGAAGGGGATAGGGGAGAGCGCCGCTGCCGATAAGTTTTTGAACGATTACTTTGTCAGCGAAGAAAAGCTTTCTCTTGCGCAGGCTACGGAGCGCAACGAGGCTAAGATCATCAGCCTTTCGCGCCCGGAATCCTTCAGCCTTTATGTAGGCGTGCCGTTTTGTCCGTCGAGGTGCAGTTACTGCTCCTTTGTGATGGCTTCCGTTGAGCGCGCAAAAAAGCTCATGGAACCGTATACCCGGCTGCTCTGTGAGGAGATCAGACAAACCGCGCAAATCGCGAACGACCATGGTTTAAGGCTCGAGAGCGTATATTTCGGCGGAGGAACGCCGACTACACTAAGCGCGGATCAGCTTCGCGCGGTACTCGGAGAGGTGAACCAGGGCTTTGACTTGACCTCCTGCCGTGAGTTTACCGTTGAGGCAGGCAGACCGGATACCATAGATGAAGAACGTCTTTATGCTTTAAAAGAAAATAAAGTCAACCGCATCAGCATTAATCCCCAAACCCTTGATCCCGATGTGCTTCGCAATATCGGCAGAAAACACAGCGTTGAGGATTTTTACCGCGCCTTTGAGCTGGCGCGCAGCTGCGGCTTTGACAATATAAATACCGACCTGATAGCCGGACTTCCCGGTGATACGCCGCCCGGGTTTCGGCATTCTCTCGATGAGATCCTGCGGCTGAACGCCGAGAGCGTCACGGTTCATACGCTGTGTATGAAACGCGCCGCCTCCCTGACGACAGATGGAGTTGTTTTCAACCGTGAGGACGCGGAAAATGCTCGTCAAATGCAGCGTTATGCACGCGAAAGGCTCACATCGCTCGGCTATCTTCCGTATTATCTGTACCGTCAGACGCGCATGGTCGGCAATCTTGAAAATGTCGGTTGGGCAAAGCCGGGCTGTGAAAGTTATTACAACGTCTATGTTATGGACGAAACGCACACTATCCTTGCCTGCGGCTCGGGAGGTGTAACGAAGCTCAGAGATCCAAACAGCGATCATCTTGAACGGATATTCAATTTCAAATATCCATATGAATATATCGACCGCTTTGACGAACTGATGAGCAGAAAACAGGCAATTTCCGATTTCTGCTCAAACACGGCTTTCAGGCTTGATTATTCCGATAAATAGTGGTATAATAGACTCCAAACAAACGTAAATACTCATTTTTTATTATTTAAGAAAGGTTGGATTATATTATGGGAAAATTTGATTCATTCTTTGACGACGCGGTTGTAAATGCCAAAGCGGCTGCAAACGCCGTATCCAAAAAGGCTGTCACTTTTTATGACGCCTCCAAACATAAGATTTCCGCTGCCGAAATCAGAGGCGAGATCAATAAAAAGCTCAAGGAGCTTGGCAAGGTAACCTATAAGTCCGAGGTTCACGGCGCCGACCTGTTTGCCGAAAAAGAACAGCTCATCACTGAGATCAAGGAGCTTATCGAAAGCCTTAATGTTATCAACGGTCATATCGCGGCTATCAAGAGCCAGAGAAAATGCCCGAGCTGTGAGGCAAGGGTTCCCAAGAACTCTATCTACTGCAATATCTGCGGTACAAAGCTTGAAGATGCTTCCGCAGAGCAGTCGGTAATGTCATCCGATAAAACACCCGAAGCTCCCAAAGAGGAGCCTGCACCCGTTGAGGAAGCTGCGCCTGTAGAGGAAGCGGCAGCGGCTGTGGAAGAAGCTGCTGTTGAGGCTGCCGAAGCAGCAAAGGAAGCTGTATCCGCTGTGGAAGAAGCAGTTGCTGAGGCTGCTGCACCAGTAGAGGAAGCTGCAGCCGATGTGAAAGCGGCAGCTGTTGAAGCAGCGGAAAACGTTGCCGAAGCTGTTGCAGTTGATGAAGACTCCAACGAGGACTTGTTTGTTTGATCCTTAGTAAAGGCAACACCGCACAATTCAAGGCGCCCGGCTTGCTTGAATATTATTCCGTCAGCTTGCCCAAAAAATCTCGGCAAGGCGACAGCCTTACCTCAATTACTGCGCAATCCGCACACCTGAATTATGCGGTATTGCCTAAAATCTGAGCAGCGGCGCAATAGTACGCACCGTTGCTCAAATACTGCTTATATTTCTATATTAGAATAATTTACAGGTGATTAAATTTGTCAAAAATATATAACGCGGTTGCCGATTCCGAACAAAACGCGTCACAGGCTTTTGTCAAGGGAGCTGCGATCCTTACCGTCAGCATGATAATCGTCAAGGTGTTCGGACTTCTTGACAAGGTTATTCTTGCCGACATCTATTCCATGTTCGGCGACAGCTTTGCTTCGACGGGCGTTGGACTCTACAACAACGCCTACGAGGTGTTCGTGCTTATTTTCACGGTAGCTACGGGCGGACTTCCCATTGTTATTTCGCGCTTGATTTCGCAAAACATGGCGGAAAAGCGCTACAAGGATGTAAAGCTGATCCACCGCATCTCAGTTCCCATGTTTTTGGTCGTGGGCATTGTGTGTATGCTCGGTATGCTGCTTGTCAGCTTTCCCTATGCGTCGATTATAAAGCAGCCGTATTCCGTCTATGCCATGATGGCTCTGGCTCCGACCATTTTGTTCGGTTGTCTTGCCTCTATCTACCGCGGCTATTTTGAGGGACAGAGAAACATGTTTCCCACAGCTGTGTCCGAGGTCATTGAAGCTGTCGTGAAGCTGGTGCTCGGCGCATTGTTTGCCTACCTTATAATGAAATTCGGAATGGAGCATTACCGTGCGACTCACACGTTTTTGTTCTTCCGTTTTAAAACCGACTTGGATGCGTACAATACGATCCTCGCCTTTTCCGTGGCAGGTAATATCTGCGGAATTTCCCTCGCAAGCTTTTTCTCGTTTTTGTATTTGATGCTTAAATACAGAATAGGCGGCGACGGGATCCCGAAGCAGTATCTTGAAGCTTCCGTGGATGCGAGACGGCAAAAGGAGACGCTCGCAATCATAATCAAAACCGCTTTACCGATAGTCGGCGGCGCTTTAGTTATGAGTATAGGCTCAATTGTCGATGGTGTCATAATTCAAAACGTTCTGTTCAATCTTGCGCAGAAAAACCCGGACGCGCTTTTTGCACAGTATCACAATTACTATCCACGCGAAGTATTCTTCTTTATTGGTGATAAAACCACGATCCACACCAGTCTGTGGGGCTGCTACGGCGCTTCTCTTACGCTTATGCAGCTTGTTACCGCTGTGACGCAGGTCTTTGGTTCAAGCGCTATGCCTAATGTCACAAGTGCGTGGACAAAAGGCAACAAAGCCGAGCTGAAAAGCTCGATCGAAACCGTGCTCAAATTGACAATGATGTTCACGCTTCCGATGGCGCTCGGCCTTTCGGTGCTGTCTCACTCGGTCATGAGTTTTATCTACTCAAGTCCCGATATTGTCAACATCGGCGGAAACGTGCTCTCTCTGATGGGTATTACAACTATCTTTACCGCTATCATAACGCCCATTTGCAGTATGCTCAACGGCATAGGCAAAGTCAAGCTTCCGATGATCCTTTACACGATTTGTATGCTTGTTAAGATCGGAACTTCATGGATATTTGTAAGTATACCGAATGTCAACATTCAGGGCGCTACAGCCGGCTCGCTGATTTCCTACGCGCTGATTTGCGTAGTCGGTACGTATCTGCTGGTGAAATACAGCAAAATCGTTCCCGATTTCTTCTCGACCACCGTTAAGCCGCTGATCGGAGCGGTCGCAAGCAGCGTTACAGCATTCTTTGTCAACGGGCTTTTGGCGCCTCATATCAATCACAGACTTGCTACAGTGGTTGCAATAGTCGCGGCAGTGGTTATTTATATAGCAATATTACTAATAATCAGAACATTTAAAGCAGAAGAAATCAAAATTCTTCCAAAAGGAGAAAAAATCGCAAAAACACTTGAAAAAATGCGCTTAATTGGGTAAAATAGTAAATTGTGAATGCTGTCGAAAAGCATGTCTTTTCGTACAGTGAGCATTGACCCGATGCAGGACAAGGCAAAAGGTGAGGAACATGGAATTTGAAAAAAAGTCAAGATACGGTTTTGATGATTTAAAGGAAATTGTTCGTATCCTCAGGGCTCCGGACGGATGCCCGTGGGACAGGGAACAGACCCATGAGTCAATTCGCAAAAACCTCATTGAGGAGACCTATGAGGTTATCGAGGCGATCGACAACAGCGACACTTCGCTGCTTCGCGAAGAGTTAGGCGATCTGCTTTTGCAGGTTGCACTCCACAGCGAGATGGAAAGTGAAGCCGGTAGTTTTGACATCGACGATGTGTGCGACGATCTGTGCAAAAAACTGATCGTTCGTCATCCCCATGTGTTCGGTGATAAATCCGCTCAAAACGCGGAGGAAGCTCTGTCAAACTGGGATGCTGTCAAAATGCAGACCAAGGAGCAGAAATCCTATACTCAGGCAATGGAGAGCGTATGCAAGGCGCTGCCTGCGCTGATGCGCAGTGAAAAGATCCAGCGCAAGTCCGCCAAGGCAGGCATGGATTTTGAGTCCATTGAAAGAGCCGTTAGCAAGCTCAACGAGGAATGCACCGAGCTTGAAGTTGCTATCAAGCACGGAACACAGCAAAACCGTTACGAGGAAATCGGCGACGTGCTGTTTTCCGTTGTCAACGTTTCGCGGTTTGTGGACGTAGACAGCGAACAGGCGCTTTATGACGCCTGTGATAAATTTATCAAACGCTTTTCCGCTGTGGAACAGATCGCCGCTGAGCGTGGTATCGACATGACTACAGCGCCAATCACACAGCTGGATTCCCTTTGGGATGAAGTGAAAATAAAGTTAAAGGAAAATAATGGAGGTAATCTATCATGAAAAAGTCAGAACTTATTAACGCTATTGCACAGCAGGCGGAGATTTCCAAGAAGGATGCAGAAAAAGCTCTTACCGCTACTATCGACACTATCATCAACGCAGTTGCCGAGGGTGATAAAATCCAGCTCACAGGCTTTGGTACCTTTGAGCAGCGCCAGAGAAAAGCAAGAACAGGTGTTGACCCCAGAACAGGCAACTCCATTGAAATTGCCGCTACAAAGGTTCCCGCTTTCAAGGCAGGCAAGGCGTTTAAGGATATCGTAAATAAATAATCAGATAATAAAAGGGAGCCGTGACCACGGCTCTTTTTTGCTATATCGAAAGATTATTATTTCCGCCGAATTTAGTTTTTGAAGTGTAAACATTACAAAAGGCGAAAAGGCGGGGGAGAGCGCCCCCAGGCGCAGACTATTAAAACGGATGGTATAAAAATATGAGACTCGACAAATATTTAAAGGTATCGCGCTTGATCAAGCGCAGAACCGTTGCTAACGAGGCGTGTGACGCGGGCAAGGTGCTTGTAAACGGAAAAGCTGCCAGAGCTTCATACGATGTAAAGCAGGGCGACGTGCTCGAAATCACTCTCGGAGCCCGCAGCGTAAAGGTTAAGGTCACCGAGGTCAAAGAGGTTGTCCGCAAAGAGGACGCAGCAGCTATGTATACTCCCGTAAGCTGAGATAAGAAGGGAATCGGAAGGGTATTTTTCCGTACAGCCGCGCATATATATCAGCAAAGCGACTGTTTGGAGGAATACTATGTCAGAAACCAATAACACTAAGCCTCACACCATTATGCTGGATCACCGCGCAAAGCTGAGGATCACAGGAGCAGAAGACGTAAACGGCTTTAACGAGGAGGCTGTATCGGTCAAAACCACCGCAGGACAGCTTATTATCAAGGGAAGCGGACTTCACATCGACAAGCTGAGTTTGGAATCGGGAGATGTGTCGGTTGACGGTAAAATCGACTCGCTGCAATACATCGGCTCCGACTCGTCTCGTTCCAAGCTCAGCAGGCTGTTTCGGTGACGTGCTGTGGAGCTCGATTTTGCTGCTCAGTCGGCAGCATTTTTGTATTCGATCCTCACCGGTGCAGTTCTTGGCATGGTTTACGGCTGTATTCGTTTGGTTCGAACGGCGTTCAGCTTTTCCAAGCCGATGCTGTTCACGTCGGATGTATTGTTCATGCTGCTGTCATCGGTCGTTATTTTTGTGATTTCGCTTGCGTATCTCTCGGGACACGTCAGGCTTTACCTGATCGCAGGCGCGGCGTTAGGCTTTTTGTTATACCGCTTTACCCTCGGGCGCGTCTTTGTGCGCCTTTATTCACCTCTTTTCATAGTGATGAAACGTAATTTTGCGGCGGTATCAAATTTTTTTAAAAAAATATTCAAAAAACTATTGAAAAACAGGGTCGTTTTATTGTATAATAAAAAGGTACGAGAAACAAATCGCTGATGTGGCGCAGTTGGTAGCGCAACTGATTCGTAATCAGTAGGTCAGGGGTTCAAGTCCCCTCATCAGCTCCAAACCAAAAACCGCACGGTTAAGCCGTTTTCAAGGCTTTAACCGTGCGGTTTTTCTTTATCCGAAAATTAGTGTTGGATTAATAGTTTGTGTAATCCCGAAAAGCAGCTCAACGGCAAGGTCACCGAAATGCTTAAAACCGCAAACAGCGACGGATACGCAAACCAGGAAGCGAAGATATTGGAGGCTGTACAAAACGGCTTCAAGGGTTATGATCTAAAACCCTCTCAGACCGCCTCTGCCGCGTTTTTCCGTACAAACGATAAGAAAACTCAACGCGCTTATAAAAGCGACTGTAAGCGACCTCAAACGAGCGGAGACGGCTATTCTGCGCATGAGCAACGACAAATACCGCAAAGCGATCTTTAACGCGCAGGTCTTTGCCAACACGGGCGCCGGCACATATGAAAAAGCGGTCGATATGGCGTGCCGCGACATGCTCCGCGCAGGGCTCAACTGTGTGGAGTACAAAAACGGCGCGCGGCATACGCTGAGCGATTACGCGGAAATGGCGCTCCGCACCGCCGACAAACGCGCCTATCTCTACGGCGAGGGTCAGAAGCGGCAGGAGTGGGGGATAGCTGCGGTGATCGTCAACAACCGACGCGGCGGCTGTCCGCACTGTGCGCCGTATGTCGGCAGGGTATTTATCGACGACGTGTACAGCGGCGGAAACAAATCCGACGGCAAGTATCCGCTGTTGTCCGAGGCGATACGGGGCGGTTTGTTTCATCCAAGGTGCAAGGACAGCACCTCCACCTACTTTGAGGGCATCACCGAGGCAAAGCCCGTCACAAAGGAAGAGCTTGCCGAAATGGACAGGCGGGAGAAGCTCGAACAGAAGCAAAGCTACTGCAAAAACGAAGCCAAAAAGAACCGCCGCATAGCCGAACACAGCCTTGACCCCGACAACCAAAAAACCTATATCCACCGCGCAGAAGTCTTTGAACAAAAGGCGGCAGCCGTTAAGAAATTACAGACCGATAAGATCACCAAGAAGTCATCTGCTGTTGATTCTTGGGAATCCAAGAATTATAAAAACAGTACGGAAACAGGCTTACTTATAACCTCCGACGGAAAGAAAATCGACTTTGGCGGCACAGATCACCATGTTACCGGCAGGGCTGATGATATTAAGCTTATGGATGGTGCTGTCTTTACACATAATCACCCGACAGACAACACTTTTTCTCAGAATGATATTGTTACGGGACTTGTAAAGGGCAATCTCAAAGAATTGCGGGCGGTCACCTCGGCAGGAGATGTACATATCCTTGTGAACAACGGCGCAACCGAGGGACAGCGTAAGAAATTCAGCGCAGCTTATCAGCAAAGGCGCATGAAAGCAGCTAATGCAGCAGATTCAAAAATCCGAAAGGGTGAAAGAATCAATAAGGATGAATACATCAAGAGCAGACTTGAAGCGTTCATGTCAGAAAACGCGGAAAATTATAACTTGACATATGTTAAATCAAGCATTGGAAAGAGCGAAAAACCCCTTGCAAATTCGGGTGAGAGTGGTATAATAAAAGCAGACAAGAAATTTGAACCTTTGCTGCCTGAGAAAGTTGTCCCGACTTTGCGAAAAGAGTCTGAAAAATGGCTTGAAAAGTTGACTGACGAAGAAATTAGATCAATCAAAAAATATACTAAGAATATCGGTGACGCACCTGATGACAAGTTTTATGCAAAGCTCAACGCTATGCTGCGTGGCAAGATCCCAGAAAATGAAACTTTAGCGTATTATTCAAATCAGATCTCAAATGCAATTTCAAAATTTGAATTAAAGCATGACATTGTGTGCTATCGAACACTGGATTTTGACGCTTACAAAAATTTTGATGTAGGTATGTTTTTCAAGGAACCACAGTTTACAAGTACATCTGTTGTAAAATCCAAAGTTCTAAATAATCCATTTTTAGTAAAAATCCATGTTCCACAAAAAGCAAATGGTGCTTATATTGAAACAATAAGCGAATATCCAAATCAGAGAGAATTTTTGATTGATAAGAACGCTGTGTTCAAAGTTATTTCAAAATCGAAAAACAGTATAGAATTGGAGATGATAGTATGATGGAAAAAGAAATGATAAATGATCCTGATTATCAAGCATACTTAGAACGTCTTTCTATGCCTCCGTGTCCAATCGAGCTTAAACCCGAAGAATTAGAGGAATTGAAGCGAGAAAAACAAGGAAAAGAATACTAAGAGAAGGTAACCGCTCCCAAGTGATTGAGGGCGGTTTTCTTATGCCCGAAAGCCTACAAATAAAAAGTCAAGCCCCAAAAGAGAACTTGACGAAAAATTTTTGTAGGCAGATTGCAGGAAAAAAAATCACCGTTTTCAGACACGACA
>CADASG010000002.1 GCA_902790475.1 uncultured Ruminococcus sp.
CGGCTTCCATTATACCGCCAAAGACTTACCTATGTGCTGAACCTCCACTTACCGATGTGCTGACACTCCCGACTTACCTATGTGCTGAACCCGGACAGACAGATCGGAGCATCTCCGGCGTCGTGTTCCCGACCGGATAGATAGAAATTTAAATCCCTTTCATTTTCACGAAAAATACCAATTTTTAGCATAAGGACGCGAATCGCGCGTTAATAGGATCAAGCAAAATAGAAATAGGGAAGTGCTGCAAAGATGAAACACTTCCCGCGAAACACCCACGTAAAGATCAATAACAGACGTTAAGTACGCGAGCTGAAAAAAACGCGAGCTGGAAAAACGTGAACTGAAAAAACGTAAAAGAGGAAATAGGGAAGTGCTGTAAAGATGATGCCCTTCCCGCGAAACACCCATACAAGAATAATAACGGACGTTAAGTACGCGAGCTAAAAATAATAACGGACGTTAAGTACGCGAGCTAAAAATAATGAAGAAGAAACATTGGATGTTGACGCCTTGGTTTATCATTTTCGGCGTGGCTATGCTGCTGATGACAACGTTCATGAGCAGCTACAGCTTACCCTTGTTTTATGTCGATCTGGTCATAACCGTGGCTTCATTCGCGGTGGTGCTGGTGCTGACGCTGACCTTTCGCAATTACATCAAGCGAACGGTAAAGGGAGCTGCCGAACGAATCAAGGACTTCAACTCGGATTATCTGGAAAAATATAAATATCCCGTGGCTATTGCGGGGGAAGAAGGCGACATCATCTGGTGTAACGCCCGCTTCCGCAAAAGCCTGTGTAACGGCCGCAGCCCCGAGGGCGACGATATCAACGCCTATTTGTCGGGACATAATGTGTTCGATATCCTCGACGGCGAGGGTGTTGATATCGCGGTAGACGGAAAGGAATTCACTGCCTACTGCATAACGACGGGCGACGGCTCTGTTATAGTGTGCCATTTTATCGAGAACACCTACTATAAAAATATGGTGCGCGAATATAACGCAGGTCTGCCCTGCGTGGCGCTTGTTACCTTTGATAACGCAGAGGATTTCTACGCTGATTCCGACGAATCCTTCTCTACCGTCATGATTTCGCTGGAAGCGAATCTGCAGCGCTGGGCGCTTGAATACAACGCGCTCTATAAACGGATAACAAACAACCGGTTCATGATAATCTTCCGCGATGCTGATGTGGATAAGATGATCGTGCAGAAGTTTCCGATTTTAAAGGACGTTCGGTCGATCAGCTCCGCGCGTTTGGTCGCTACTATTTCGGTAGGACTGAGCCGAGGCTGCAAAACCGTGAAGGAAAGTGAATTGAACGCACGCAAGGCGCTTGAAATGGCGCTCGGCAGAGGCGGCGATCAGGTGGCGCTTATCAAGGACAATACGTATGAGTTCTTCGGCGGCACGGCTGTTGCGACCGAAAAGCTCAGCAAGGTGCGCATGAGGGTCATCGCCAACGCCCTTACCAGAGCGATCAGCGACTCCGATAAGGTGTATATCATGGGTCACCGCTTTTCGGATCTGGACTGCATCGGTGCAGCGATCGGCTTGCAGTGCGTGGTGGAAAAGTCCTGCAAGCGTTACTGCAAAATTGTGGTGGATCGTCTCAGCTCCATGTCAAAGCAGCTCATAGACTACACCGACGAGCGTTTGGAAAACAATATTTTCATTTCTCCCGAAGAAGCGCTGAAGGGCGTGACCTCGCGTTCGCTGCTGATAGTGGTGGATACGCATATCAAAAGCTCGCTGGAAAGCCCGGCGCTGTTTGATAAGTGCAAGCGCTGTGTGGTCATTGACCACCACCGCAAATCAGTCAGACATATAGATTCGGCGCTGGTGTTCTGCCATGAGCCTTCCGCGTCCTCCGCGTCGGAGATGTGCGCGGAGATCATCAGCTATATGGACGACAAGCCTCTGGGTTATGTCCAGGCTGACGCGCTGCTCAGCGGTATTATGCTCGATACCAAGAACTTTGTGCTTAAAACAGGCGTGCGCACCTTTGAGGCAGCGGCATATCTGAGGCGCAAGGGTGCGAATACGCTGACAGTAAAGGAGATGTTCTCCGGCAGCATAGATACATACCGCGAAAAGGTCGAAATAGTGTGCCGCAGCGAAATGCACCGCGGCTGCGCGATCTCTCGCACCGATCTGAACGCGGACGATATTCGCCTTGCCGCAGCGCAGGCAGCGGACGAAATGCTCACGCTGACAGGCGTTACCGCGTCGTTTGTGCTGTTTAACAGCGGAAACCAGATTAACGTTTCCGCACGCAGTTACGGCAGGGTCAACGTGCAGCTTATTATGGAAAAGTTAGGCGGCGGCGGTCACCAGACAATGGCGGCTTCTCAATTGTCAGGCAAAACCAAGGATGAGGTGTACGAGCTTTTGATCAAAGCGATCGACGAAACGCTTGACGAAGCCGAGGACGAAGAAAAGGAAAATCACTCGTAAAGGAGTTATCAATATGAAAGTTATTTTGTTACAGGATATCAAGGCGCTCGGAAAAAAAGGAGAGCTTTGCGAGGTGTCCGAGGGTTACGGACGCAACTACCTTCTGCCCAAAAAGCTTGCAAAGGAAGCAAACGCTCAGGCTATGAATGAGTATAAGAACGCCGAAAATTCCAAAAACTTCAAAATCGCTTCCGCCAAAGCTCAGGCGGAGGGCTACAAAAAGCAGCTTGAGGGAAAAACCTTCAAGATGACAGCCAAAGCCGGCAAGGGCGGCAAGCTGTTCGGCAGTATTACCGCCAAGCAGGTCGCCGACGAGATCAAAAAGCAGTACAATATCGCGGTAGACAAACGCAAGGTAGTGCTTGAGTGCGACATCAAGGAGTACGGTACCTATAAGGCGGAGGTCAAGCTCTATACGGGTATTTCCGCCGATATCGACATTCAGGTGAGCGAAGAGTAAAGGCAACACCGCACAATTCAAGGCGCGCGGCTTGCTTGAATCTTATTCCGTCAGCTTGCCCAAAAAATCTCGGCAAGGCGACAGCCTTACCTCAATATTTGTGCAACCTGACGAAAAATTTTGCTGCGCAATCCGCACACCTGAATTATGCGGTATTGCCTAAAGGCAATTTTACGCAAAAACGCGTCGTTCATCATTATTTTGATAAGACAAAACTATGGATAATAATTTTAACGGCGAAATCACTTCATCCGTCATGCCCTACAGTCCGGAGGCGGAACAGGCGGTGCTGGGCGCCATAATCAAGGACAATTCCGTTTTTGACAAGGTGCTCGACCATGTTCAGACTCCCGACTATTTCTATGTGTCCCTGCACAGGCAAATATACGCTCAGATGCAGGAGATGATGAACTTCGGGCAGGCGATCGATTTTGTTACGCTGCTTAACAGGCTACAACAGAATAATACCTTTGACGAGGCGACGGGCAAAACCTATCTGTTTGATTTGACGGAAAACTGTCCGTCGGTTTCAAACGCGCCTGCCTACGCCAAGATCATCGAGGATAAATACAGGCTTCGCCGCCTGATACAGGCGTCAAGGGAGATCATTGACGACGCTTCCTCGGCTGACGATGAGCCGTCTATCCTTATCGACGCCGCCGAGCAAAAGATTTTTGATATCCGCAGCGGCAACGAAAAGGGCGGCTTGGAGCGGTTAAGCTCCGTTATTTTGCAGACGTTTGACCGTCTGGATTCACTCAACCGAGACGCTGACGACAACGTTAAGCCCGTTGCGACGGGTATCGGCGATCTTGACAGGGTGATCACGGGACTTAACCGAAGCGACCTTATCATTCTCGCTGCGCGTCCCGGTATGGGAAAGACGAGCTTTGCGCTCAATATCGCGCGCAACGTGTCGGTAACAGCCAAAAAAACCGTCGCTTTCTTTTCGCTGGAAATGTCGCGCGAGCAGCTTGCCAGCCGTCTGCTGTCCTCCGAGGCGCTTGTCAGCGGTACCAAGCTGCGCTCGGGAAACCTCAGCGACGAGGAATGGAGCCGCATGATCCCGGCAAGCGACGTGCTGAAAAATGCAGAGATGTATATTGACGATACGCCGGGTATCACGATCACCGAAATGAAGTCAAAGCTGCGCAGACTGCGCAACATAGATCTGGTGGTCGTGGACTACTTGCAGCTTATGTCCAGCACGCGGCGTATCGACAGCCGCGTAAACGAGATCTCCGAGATCACGAGAAGCCTGAAAATTTTGGCGAAGGAGCTGAATGTTCCCGTCATTACGCTGTCTCAGCTTTCGCGTGCGTCCGAACAGCGCCCCGATCACCGACCTCAGCTATCCGACCTGCGCGATTCGGGTTCGATCGAGCAGGACGCGGATATCGTGCTGTTCCTGTACCGCGAAGGCTATTACGACAAGGGCGGCGGCGATGAAGCCGCGCCTCAGGCTGACGTCAATTCGGGAGAGTGTATAGTAGCCAAAAACCGTCACGGAGAAATGAGCACCGTAAAGTTGCACTGGCAGGGTGAGTTTATGCGCTTTACCAACGTGGAGAACCGCTATGGTTGATCGCGTATTGCAGTTTGCGCAGGCGCACAGCCTGTGGCGTACAGGCGATTCGGTAGTGGTCGCGCTGTCGGGCGGCGCGGATTCCGTATCGCTGCTGCATATTTTTTATTCGATAAAAGAAAAATACAACTTAAATATATATGCCGCCCACCTCAATCACGGTATCAGGGGAGAGGAAGCGGCAAGAGACGAAAATTTCTGCAAAATTCTCTGTGAGAAATATAATGTTCCGCTTTTGGTTCATCACGCTGATATTCCGAAGCTTGCACGCGAGCGCCGAATCAGTGAGGAGCTTTGCGGACGCGACGAGCGATACGCATTTTTGCACCGCGCGGCGGCTGAAAGAAACGCCGTGATCGCCACGGCTCACAATGCCGACGACAACGCCGAAACGCTCATTTTTAATCTGACGCGAGGCACGGCGCTGACAGGCGCGGCAGGTATCCCTCCAAAACGCGGGGATATTATCCGTCCGCTGCTTACGCAGACCCGTGCGCAAATCGAGGTTTACTGCCGTGAAAACGGTTTGGATCACGTGACCGACAGCACAAACCTCAGCGACGATTATACGCGCAATAAGATCCGTCATCAGATCACTCCGAGACTGCGCGAGCTTAACCCGAGGTGGGAGGCGGCGGCTTACCGCTTCACCCAAAGCGCTGCGGAGGCGCGCGACTACCTGAACGCACAGGCGCGTAAAGCGCTTGACGAGAGCCGAACTGCCTACGGCTACAGCGCTGAAATTCTTTTAAAGAATCATAATGCTGTTTTGTTTACAGCGCTTTCGCTGTTGTGCGACGGCTGCGCCCAACGCGCTCACCTTGAGCTGATCGTAAATATCCTGCACGACGGCGGCGCGGTCAGTCTGTCGGGAGAAAAAACAGCTGTTTGCCGTCAGGGTGTTTTTCGCGTTAAAACAAATTCTGATTCAAAATTTTTATTGGAAATTCCCCTTAACGGTGAAATTTCCTTTGATTTTGGCGACACTATGATATGTGCCGCTGTAGATAATTCTAAATTAGAAAATAAAACCCCTGTTTTTCGCTTCAGGCAAAGCGGCGACCGCTTTACTTACCCCAAACGAGGCGTGACCAAACCGATTCGCAAAATGATGAACGAACAGAAAATACCCTCGGAGTTGCGCGACAGCGTTTTGCTGCTGTGTCTTGACGATACCGTTTTATGGTGTGAGGGCGTCGGTTTTTCGGCTCAGGGCGAGGAGCTGCGAGCGCAGGCAGGACTTGACATACAAATGAAAAAGCTGGAGGCACCAAATGCATAAGGATATTGAAACCGTACTGATTTCACAAAAGAAACTTGAAAATATTGTGAACAGACTTGCAAAACAGATTGAAAAAGATTATAATGACAAAGAGTTTATTATGGTCGGACTGCTCAAGGGCAGCGTTGCCTTTATGGCTGATCTGATGAAAAAGATCGATTTGGATTTTTGCATCGACTTTATGGCGGCTTCAAGCTACGGCAGCGGAACCGAAAGCTCAGGCAAGGTCAAGATCACCAAGGATACCACCTTCGACGTCAGGGACAAGCATATCCTGCTCGTGGAGGACATTGTGGATTCGGGCAATACGCTCAACTTTATCTGCAACTATCTGATGACCCGCGGCGCTGCAAGCGTCAGGGTGGCAACCCTGTGCGACAAGCCCGCAAGAAGAAAGGTGCCGTTTGATCCCGAATATGTCGGCGAACAGATACCCGACGAGTTCATCGTAGGCTACGGCATGGACTATGACGAAAAATACCGCAATCTGCCTTATATCGGTATATTGAAGCGTTCGGTATATGAATAATATACGAATAATATTGCGGATTTCATAAAGGCAATACCGCATAATTCAGGTGTGCGGATTGCGCAGTAAGATTTTTCGTCAGGTTGTACAAATAAATTGAGGTAAGGCTGTCGCCTTGCCGAGACCTTGAATTGTGCGGTGTTGCCTAAACATCATTCATCAAAAGGAGTGACAGCGATTGGATAACAAGAAAAAAGCACGCAGTTTGCTGCTTTATTTAGGTATCCCGATACTATTGATCATCATTGCCGCAGTGTTTTTAAGCACGCGTCAAAGCGAGCCTCCCAAAACCTCAACGCTGGTTAAGTATTTCCAGGAGGGAAAAGTTGAGAGCTATGCCATCAACTACGGCTCGGGTGCGATTGAGATAACCCTGAAAGAGGGAGAAAAAGCATATCCGCCCGAGACAAAAACCGATGAAAAAAGCCCGACCACACAGCCTGCTCTTGCCGATCAGGAACAGACCAAAAGTGCAAAAAACAGCAAGGGAAAGGTTGTCGTAAAGGGACAGCTTGCAGACATCGGACGTTTTATCGACGACATAAAGCCCTATCAGGCAAAGGCAACGGGCGATGAAGCTATCGGCTATAATTATATCCGAGCCAGCGACAACTCGCTTTTGATGGATTTGATACCCACCTTTATCCTGATCGCGCTCTTTATAGGCGCGTGGGTATTCTTCATGAAGCGCATCGGAGGCGGCGGTCTCGGCGGTCGTGAAATGAGCTTCGGCAAGGCGAAAATCAAGAATACCAACGACGAAAAGCGCAAGACCACCTTTGATGATGTGGCAGGAGCCGACGAGGAGAAGGAAGAGCTCGAGGAAGTTGTTGAGTTCCTTAAATCTCCCGAAAAGTTCAACAAGCTCGGCGCGCGCATTCCCAAGGGCGTGCTGCTGGTCGGACCTCCCGGCACGGGTAAAACTCTGCTTGCAAGAGCCGTTGCAGGCGAGGCAGGAGTTCCGTTCTTCTCGATCTCCGGCTCAGACTTTGTTGAGATGTTCGTCGGCGTGGGCGCGTCCCGCGTGCGCGACCTTTTCGATCAGGCAAAGAAAAATTCACCATGTATCATATTTATAGACGAGATCGACGCCGTAGGCCGCCAGAGAGGTGCAGGCTTAGGCGGCGGAAACGACGAGCGCGAGCAGACGCTCAACCAGCTGCTCGTTGAAATGGACGGCTTCGGCGTGAACGAGGGCGTGATCCTTATCGCCGCCACCAACCGTCCCGACGTGCTTGACCCGGCGCTCCTGCGTCCGGGCAGATTTGACCGTCAGGTCGTCGTCAGCTATCCGGATGTAAACGGCCGTGAGGCTATCCTTCGCGTTCACGCGCGCAAAAAGCCGCTTGCTCCCGATGTAAAGCTGAAAACCATTGCCAAAACCACCGCCGGCTTTACCGGCGCGGATCTGGAAAACCTGCTCAACGAAGCGGCGCTGCTTGCCGCCAGAGCGGATAAAAAAGCCATCACCATGAAGGAGATCGAGGAAGCCACCATCAAGGTAGTGGTCGGCGCCGAGAAGAAGTCCAAGGTGATGAGCGACAAGGAAAAGAAGCTGACCGCTTATCATGAGGCAGGTCACGCGATACTCTTTGACGTGCTGGAAACTCAGGATCCCGTTCACGAGATCTCGATCATTCCGCGCGGAATGGCAGGCGGCTACACCATGCCGCTTCCCACCGAGGATAAGTCCTACAACAGCCGCAATGAGATGCTTGAGGATATCGTGGTTTCGCTCGGCGGTCGTGTTGCCGAGGCGCTGATCCTCGACGATATTTCCACAGGCGCTTCCAACGATATCGAAAAGGCGACAAAAACTGCGCGCGATATGGTCACCAAGTACGGTATGACTAAGGAATTGGGCTGCGTCAACTACGGCAACGATAACGGCAGTGTATTCCTGGGACGCGACTACGGCAGGACTCAGGACTACAGTGAGGCAACAGCCGCCAAGATCGACGAGCTGGTGCTCAAAATCGTAAACGATGCTTACTCCAGAGCCGAGCAGCTTCTCAGCGAAAACATCGACAAGCTGCACGAGATCGCCGCTTACCTCATCAAGCATGAGAAGATGGGCAGCGCGGACTTTGAAGCCGTTATGAACGGCACCTATGTGGAACCTGCCGAGGAACCCGAGGAAGAGTAAGATTCAGAGTAAAATTCAAATTTGTACGGCGGATAGGTTTATTTCCTATCCGCCTTTTTTACCGGTTATTACGTTGAATAGTGTGCTGTTGTACGGCAAGGCTGCCGACGTGAGCTTCGGCTGCATATTCTTTCTTCCGAATTCCATAATAAAGTATATGGCATATATACTACTATAAGGAGTTGAGCATATGCAGCTTAGAACCGATTTGGCGATAGAAGCACGGGAGATCGCAGGGGAGAGCGTAGGCGGAGTTGATTTTCATGAATACCGCTCCTGCGGAATGAAGATTTCGAGGCTGAATGTCAAAACCGAACAGGGAAAGCAGACGCTGGGCAAGGATATCGGCACTTATATCACCGTGGAGCTGCCCTCTCTGACGGACAACTTCACCGAAACGGACGACCGCGTTCGGGTAATCGGCAGAGAGATACGCCGTTTGCTGCCTGTCAACGGAACGGTGCTCGTCGCAGGACTGGGTAACCGCGAGGTAACGCCGGATTCGCTCGGACCGAAGGCAGGCGCAAGGGTGTTGGCGACCAGGCACATCGGCGGCGAGCTGGCGCGCGCATCGGGACTCGACCGCCTGCGTCCCGTGGCTGTGGTCCAAACGGGCGTTACGGGTCAGACGGGCATAGAAACTGCCGAGTTTCTCACAAGCATAGTGCAGAAGATCCGCCCCGGCGCGGTCGTGGCTATCGACGCGCTCGCCTCGCGCAGACTGCAGCGGCTGGGCTGTACCATTCAAATCAGTGACGCCGGAGTATCGCCCGGCGCAGGTGTCGGAAATCACCGGCTCAGACTTTGCCGCGAGACCATGGGCGTTCCCGTAATCGCCGTAGGAGTGCCGACCGTTGTGGACGCGCGCACCCTTGCAGGCGATTTGCTTGGCAACCGCGCCTATGAACGCGACCTTTCCGCGCTCGGCTCAGACGGAAGACAGATGATAGTCATTCCGAGGGAGATCGATCTGCTCACCGAACGCGCCGCGCGGCTGATAGCCCTTTCGCTCAACTCAGCTCTTCAAAGCAGCTGTACGCCTGAGGAGCTTATGGCTCTGACATAAGCTAACCATTGATAATTATCCCTGCCTGTGCATATAATTAATCAGGTGATAGTTTGAAAAGATCAAGGAAGATACTGAAAAAACTGAAAACCGTATTCGCGCTGTCACTGACGGCCTTGGCGGTGTATTGTGTGGCGACGCGTCTGCCACGGGCGCTGGGCGACGGAGACAGCGCGGCACTTGCGGCGGCAGCCTTTACCCTTACGGACGGCAGGTATCGCGTGGAAGCTGACAGCTCCTCCACACAGCCGACCGTGCTGAAAGAGGAGCAGCCGGTCAAGCCGGCGGCAAATATGCTCGCTGACGAAACGCCTGCGCGCGACAAAAGCGGCTACTACGATTCCTATGGCAGTCATGAGGGAGAGGAACAGTACACCGTCGTTTCAAAGACGATAACGGACGACGGCACGTGGATAAGAAACTGCTTTGTGAAGGACAAGACGGGGCTTGGGCTTGATCTGGCAAATATCATGGACGCGCCGCTGACCTTTAACGTGCGCAAAAACGATACTTCCCCTCAGGTGCTTATTTACCATACTCATACAAGCGAGGGCTATCTTGACGAAAGCGTGGATTACTTTTACGAAAGCTACTATTCACGCACCCAGAACGAAGCCTTTAACGTTGTGGCGGTGGGCAACCGTATCGCACGCGTGCTTGAAAACAGGGGCATAAAAACCCTGCATGACAAAACGGTGCATGACTCCACCTACAACGGCGCGTATGACCGCAGTGCTCAGACCGCACGCGAGGATATGCGTCAGAATGAGGGTATACGGGTGGTGCTCGATATCCACCGCGACGCGCTGGGTACGGAAGAATGCAAGGTAAAGCCCGTATTTGAGCACAACGGAAAGCAGGCTGCGCAGATTATGATCCTTGCAGGCTGCGACCCCGACAACGAGCGCGGCTTTTCAAACTGGCAGAACAACCTCAGCTTTGCCCTGAAGCTTCAAAGCAAGGCGGAGGAGTTGTATCCCGGAATGACGCGACCGCTTGATTTTGACTATTTCGCCTACAACGAATATCTCTGCGACGGTTCACTGCTGATCGAGGTGGGCTCCGATGCAAATTCAATAGATGAGGTCGAGACCACGGGAGAGCTTCTCGGCGAGGTGCTCGCCCAAGTTCTCGGAGCGTAATTGAAAAATTTTGCGATAACTATTGAAAAAGGTCGGATTATTTGATATAATAACGATATATGTGCAAATTACTAAAGCTAAACTCCGTGCGGATCGTTTAGCATTACTGCGTAAGGGTGTTGTACATGAAGCAAAAAAAGTTTAGTATGATCGTATCGGCGATACTGCTGACAGTGCTTATGACATTGTTCGCGTCGCAGACGGTTTTCGCGGAGGATATACCGGAGCCCTACGACCATGTGATAGTGGAAACCGAACCCGTTCAGACCGAAGAGCCTGCCTACACCGAGCCTGTTTACACTGAGCCTGTCTATACGGACGAGCCCGTTTACACGGAGGAACCGGTTTATACCGAAGAACCTCCCGAGTACACTGAGCCTGTCACCGAGCCTCAGCCCGAGGAAACGCAGGCGCCGACGGAATACGCGGCTCCGATCGAAAATGATAACAACAACAGCGGCAATATCGCTCCCACAGAGTTTTTTGAGCCGCCTACGCTGCCGAAAACCGTCAGCCAAAAAACCTACTCCACCAACTACACTGCCGGGATCGTGTCGTGGATCTGCGTGGGCATCGGCATTATCGTTATGGCGGTAGTGCTTATCAGCAACAAGATTAGCGGCAGACGCAGGATGGGCGGAATATGATACGCCCTGAAATCGGCGGCGTTAAGCTGAACTCACGCGTGCTGCTCGCCCCTATGGCAGGTCTGACCGACCGAGCCTACCGCGAGTTGTGTATGCGCCACGGTGCGGCGTGCTGTTTCAGCGAGATGGTCAGCGCGAAGGCGCTGTCTTTCCGCAGCAAAAAGAGTGAGGAGCTAATGGCGCTTTCCGACTGTGAGCGCCCCTGCGGAGTGCAGTTGTTTGGGGACGATCCCGACTGCATAGCCGAGGCGGCGGTACACGCGCTTAAAAACTCCCCGGATTTTATCGACGTAAACATGGGCTGTCCCGCCCCAAAAATCAGCGGCAACGGCAGCGGAAGCGCGCTTATGCGCGATCCTGATCTTTGCGGTGATATCGTGAGAGCGGTGAAGCGCGTAAGTACGGTGCCGGTCACGGTCAAAATACGCAAGGGCTGGGACGACGCTTCGGTAAACGCCGTGGAGGTCGCTGTGATCTGCGAGCAGGCAGGCGCGTCGGCGATAACCGTACACGGAAGGACGCGTCAGCAGTTTTACAAGCCGCCTGTGGATTACGAGATCATCCGTCAGGTCAGGGAAGCGGTAAGCGTTCCCGTGATAGCCAACGGCGATATCGACAGTCCGCAAAAGGCAAAAGCCGTCATGGAGCAAACAGGCTGTGAGCTGGTGATGGTCGGCAGGGCGAGCATGGGCAACCCGTGGATATTTGAACAGATAAACGATTATCTGGAGGATCCCGGTGCGGTTTTGCATAAGCCCTCGTTGGACGAAAAGCTCGATACCATGGTGCGGCAGGTCAGCGACATGGTGCGCTACAAGGGCGAGTACATCGCCATTCGTCAGGCGCGAAAGCTGGTCGTCGGCTATTTTAAAGGCATGAAGGGAGCGGCGGCGCTGCGAAATGAGGCAGGACGCATAGAAACAATTGACGATCTGATCCGTCTGCGCAGCCGCGTTAATACATAGATTTTATTACATAGTTTTTATTACAAAGTTTTTAATAAAAAGCATATAGAAATAAGGAAAAAAGGGGAAGTCAAAAATGAGTGAATTAACCAATATCGCAGCGCTGAATTATCTTTTGGAGTATGATCCTGCCGTGGGAGCAGCCATGGAGGACGAGCTGAAAAGACAGCGCCGCAACCTTGAGCTGATTGCCAGCGAAAACATTGTAACGCCTGCGGTCATGGCGGCAATGGGCAGCCACCTCACCAACAAATACGCCGAGGGCTATCCCGGCAAGCGCTATTACGGCGGCTGTCAGTGCGTAGACGTGGTGGAGGAGATCGCCCGTCAGCGCGCATGCGAGTTGTTCGGTGCTGAGCACGCCAACGTTCAGCCTCACTCGGGCGCACAGGCTAACACAGCGGTTTATTTTGCAATGCTCGAGCCGGGCGATACCGTAATGGGTATGAACCTCAACGAAGGCGGTCATTTGACCCACGGTTCACCCGTTAATATTTCAGGTAAGTATTTCAACTTTGTTCCTTACGGTGTGGACAGCGAAACCCACCGAATAGATTACGATAAGGTCATGGAGCTTGCCAAGGAGTGCAAGCCCAAGATGATCGTTGCCGGTGCGTCCGCGTACCCCAGGATCATCGACTTCGCAAAGCTTCGTGAGATCGCAGACGCTGTCGGCGCGTATCTGATGGTAGATATGGCTCATATCGCAGGTCTTGTTGCTGCGGGCGTTCATCCCAACCCCGTCCCTTACTGCGAGTTTGTCACCACCACTACTCACAAAACCCTGCGCGGTCCCAGAGGCGGTATGATCCTTTGCCGCGAGGAGTTCGCTAAGGCGATCGACAAGGCGATCTTCCCCGGTACTCAGGGCGGTCCGCTGATGCACACTATCGCTGCAAAGGCTGTTTGCTTCGGTGAAGCTCTCAAGCCCGAGTTCAAGGAATACGGCAAGCAGATCGTGGCAAACTGCAAGGCGCTTGCGGACGGTTTGATGAAGCGCGGCGTAAAGCTTGTTTCAGGCGGTACCGACAACCATGTTATGCTGCTTGACCTTCGCGATACCGACGTGACCGGCAAGGAGCTTGAGGCGCGTCTGGACGACTGCTACATCACTGTAAACAAGAATACGATCCCCGGCGAGCCGCGTTCACCCTTTGTTACCAGCGGCGTTCGCATCGGTACTGCGGCGGTGACCACCAGAGGTCTGAAGGAGGACGATATGGACTTGATCGCCGAGTACATCACTCTCGTGCTCAACGATTACGAGAACAGCAAGGAAAAGGTAAGAGCAGGCGTTGAAGCTATCTGCAAAAAATATCCTCTCTACGAATAATCGTATCATTTTGGGGAGACCCGCGCGGTCTCCCTTCATTTTTCAACACAAACCGAACATTTGATTGATACAGAAGGTGAAATGATGAACAAGCCGCTCGCCGACCGCTTCCGTCCGCAAACGCTCGACGACATTGTGGGGCAAACGCATTTGATCGCCGAGGGCAAGCCGCTGCGAAAAATCATTGAGAGCGGTCAGATCCCCAACCTCATTTTCTACGGTCCGTCGGGTGTGGGCAAAACCACTCTCGCTTCCTACATCGCGAATAAAACCAAAAAGACCCTGAAAAAGCTAAACGGCACCACAGCGTCCACAGCGGATATCAAGGCGATCGTGGCGCAGCTTGATACCTTTTCGGGTATTAACGGTATTTTGCTCTACCTTGACGAGATCCAGTATTTCAATAAAAAGCAGCAGCAAACCCTGCTCGAATACATTGAAAACGGTAGAATAACGCTCATTGCCTCCACCACGGAAAATCCGTATTTCTATGTTTATAATGCGATTTTAAGCCGTTCGACAGTGTTTGAGTTCAAGTCCGTTCCGCCCGAAGAAACTGCAAAGGCGGTCAGACGCGCCGTATCGCTGCTGGAGGAGGAACAGGGTATAACTGTAGAGATTTCCGACAGCTGCGTAAGAAAAATCGCGCTCGGCTGCGGCGGCGACGTGCGCAAGGCGATGAACGCGGTTGAGCTTTCCGTGCTTGCCGCCGACGGAGACGGAACACACAGGATCGTCACCGAAGAGGCTGTAGAGCAGCTGGTGCAAAAAAGCGCCATGCGCTACGACAGAGACGGCGACGAGCACTATGATATTCTGTCAGCCTATCAAAAGAGTATGCGCGGAAGCGACCCCGATGCAGCTCTCCATTATCTGGGACGGCTGCTTGAAGCAGGCGATCTGCCCGGAGCATGCAGAAGGCTGATGGTTTGCGCCTGCGAGGACGTGGGGCTTGCCTATCCGCAGATAATCCCCATCGTCAAATCGTGCGTGGATATTGCGCAGGCTGTAGGGCTTCCCGAGGCGAGGATCCCGTTGGCTGACGCTGTGGTCATGGTCTGCACCGCGCCAAAGTCCAATTCCGCGTACAAGGCGATCGACAAGGCGCTCAGCGATATCCGCCGAGGAAACGTCGGACCTGTGCCGCGTCAGCTTCAAAACATGCATTACGACGGCGAGGACAATCCCGACAAGGGGCAGCATTATCTCTACCCTCACGATTATCCCAACCACTATATCCCGCAGCAGTACCTGCCCGACGAAATACGGGACCGGGTTTACTATAACTTCGGCGACAATAAAAACGAGCAGGCATTCAAGGCGTACTGGGATAAAATCAAAGAAAACTCAAAGAACTGATCACGCTCGTGAAGAAGCAAAGCCTCTGACTGCTTCTTCACGGCGTTTTTGTTTTCCGGAGTACCATATACCATATATTGTGTGTAATAAAAAACCTGTAACTAAAATGAAATATTTGCAAACTTTTCCTTGATTTTTTCTTTATCATGCGTTATAATATTACCACATGGTGTCAGAAAGTGTCAAAACGGGACTTTCAGTGACACAAAAATGATAATTATCGAATGAATCGGAGGTGGGCAAATGTTCTCGGGTATGTCAAATCATTCCATTGACGCTAAGGGAAGAATAGTTTTGCCCGCCAAATTCCGCGAAGAGCTGGGAGAAAGCTTCTATCTTGCACGCGGTTTCGGCAACCGCTGTGTTCAGGTGCTTTCAAAGGAGCAGTTTGACGCGATTTCCGCCAAGATCATGGCGCTGCCTGCCGACAAGGCGATGGCGCTGCAGTATGTTTTCACCGCGACCGCCGTTGAGGTCGTTCCCAACGCGCAGGGAAGGGTGATCATTCCGCAGACGCTGCGCGAGTTCGCTTCTCTCGAGGGCGACGCGCTGGTTATCGGCATGAACACCAGGCTGGAAATCTGGAGCAAGGAGCAGTTCGACAGTTTCATGAATTCGCAGAACGATGTGATCGGCGAGGCGCTGAGCCTGCTGACATTGTAGGGAGGACGTTATGGATTTTGAGCACATTCCGGTTCTCCTCAACGAGACTATTCAGGGTCTCAATATAAAGGAAAACGGAATTTATGTTGACTGCACGGCAGGCGGCGGCGGTCACAGCGGCGAGATTTTGAAGCATCTGACCACAGGCAAGCTTATTTCGATTGACCAGGATCCCGACGCAATCAAAACGCTGACCGAAAAATTTAAGAAAAACGAAAATTCCATCATCGTTATGGGCAACTTCGGCAACATGAAGGACTTGCTGGAGCTGCGCGGAGTGGGGAGGATCGACGGCGCGCTGTTTGATATCGGCGTTTCGTCTCACCAGCTCGATACGGCTTCAAGGGGATTTTCGTTCCACGAGGACGCGCCGCTTGATATGCGCATGAGTCAAAGCGGAGTTACCGCCGAGGAGCTGATAAACACACTTCCGTTTGAAGAGCTGAGAAGGATCATCTATGAGTACGGCGAGGAAAAATACGCCAACTCGATCGTGCGCGCGATCGTGGCGCACCGTGAAAAGGAGCCGATCACTTCCACACTTACCCTCGCGGAGATAGTCAAGGAAAACGTGCCCCAAAGGATCCGGCGCGACGGACATCCCGCACGAAAAACCTTCCAGGCTATCCGAATCGCGGTAAACGACGAGCTTACCGTGCTGGAAAAAGGGCTTGACGACGCTTTTTCGATGCTGGGCAAGGGCGGCAGGCTTGCTGTCATCACCTTCCACTCTCTCGAGGACAGGATCGTTAAACAGAAGATGGCGTCATGGTGTCAGGGCTGTACCTGTCCCAAGGATTTCCCCGTTTGCGTGTGCGGAAACAAGCCGAAAGCGCGTTTGGTAAATAAAAAACCTGTTTGTGCAAATGAAACAGAATTGACTCAAAACCCCAGAGCAAGGAGTGCAAAGTTGAGAATCTGCGAAAAAATTTAAACTTTTTTCTTCTCAGCACTGGACAAATGAAGAAACTTGTAGTAAAATTATAACAAAGTTGTAAAGAATATTACAGTACAACAAATAGTATTTATTATCTTTGAAATCACTATATATTCGATAAATTGTCAAAAATGCCGTTAATACGGACAGATTGTGTGCTAAATGGTTGAAACAAATTGTTAAAATTTTGAAACTTTTTTGCTTTATGGAATAATAGCAAGGGTTTCGCCGTGTGTTTTATGAAAATTTTGTATAGAGAAAGGCCAGGGTATAAACATGGCATATGATAATCACAACGCTGCTTACGATTTGAGCTTGTTTGACGAGGAGCTTACATACTCTTCTGCGGCTCCAAAGCGTAATCAGGAGGAGAGCTCCGAAAGAAAAGCTCGCAAAAAACAAAAAAACAAGGTAGTTTCCTTACCCGAAAATGAGTTAAATAAAATCAGACGCCGCAAGCACAACCCCTTTAAAATCGCGGTCGGAACGCTCAGCGCGGCGATTGTAACCTTTGTGATCGGCGTGATCATCGTCGGACAGGTCCAGCTCACCGAGCTTAACCAGGAAATCATTACCGCGCAGTCCACTTTAGCGGATACCGAGAGCATTTATACTCAGAACCAAATGAAAGTTGAGGCTAACCTCTCAAATGCGGAAATCGAAAAGTACGCGGTCGAAACGCTTGGAATGACCAAAGCTTCCGGAGCGCAAAAAGAATTCGTCGCAATTGAGGAAGGCGATAAGGCGGAAGTATCTGCCTCGGATAACGGAAATATTTTTACAAGATTTTTTGAATCTATCTTTAACCTTTGGTCATAACATTCATTTCAATTTAATAACATGTAATGAAAAGAATGAGAGTTAAGACTGAGTCTTGACTCTCTTTTACGTCTATATCCGGCAAAGGGAGTTATTATTTGGCAGTGAACGAAAAAAAACCGACACCAAAACCAAAAAAGAAGCATGTGGAAAAGGGTCCCAACCAGCGGCTCAGACAGCGCGCGGCGGTGCTGATTATCATTATTTTGGTAATCGGCTTCGGCGCGGTATTGACGCGCCTTGCGTGCCTGACGCTCATAGACGGCAGCAAGCTCCAGGAGCGCGCGGTGGGTCAGCAGCTTCGCGATACGACCCTGACCGCAAAGCGCGGAACCATTTATGACGCCAAGGGCACCGTTCTTGCGGAAAGCGCCTCGGTGTGGCAGGTGGTCATGGCGCCCATCAACTTTGAAAACGACGAACAGCGCGAGGCGTGCGCCAAGGGCTTGTCTGATATTCTAAAGCTCGACTATAAAAACGTGCTTGAAAAAACCAAGCAGGAAAGCTACTACGTTGTTGTAAAGCGTAAGATCGAGGTCGAACAGCGCGACAAGGTAATTAAGCTTCAGGAAGAGCTCACAAAGGAATACAAATGCGGCAACGTCATTACTCTTCTCGACGACTATAAGCGCTACTATCCCCACGATTCCCTCGCTTCCTGCGTTATCGGCTTCACCGGCGCGGATGAACAGGGTCTTGAGGGCGTAGAGTACAAATACGACAGCTACCTTTCGGGCAAGCCGGGACGCATAATCACCGCGATCAACGCGCGCGGCGCAAATATGCCTTTCCAGTATGAGCAAAATGTTGAGAGCGAGGACGGCAACAACATCTATCTCACCATCGACAAAAATATCCAGTCTATCTGCGAGAAATACATGGCTGAGGGTATCGTCAACAACAATGTTCTCAACCGCGGCGTGTGTATCGCCATGGACGTCAACACAGGCGCGGTTCTGGCAATGGTTACAGCCAACGGCTACAATCTGAACGACCCGTATACTCTTCCTGCCGAAACAATGGAAAAGATCAAGGAGCTTCCCCAAAAGGAGCAGGCAACGGCGGAAAGCGAGGCGCTCAGCGCTATGTGGCGTAACAAAGCGGTCGCCGACACCTATATGCCCGGTTCGGTATTCAAGATGTGTACCGCTTCCATGGCGCTTGAAGAGGGAAAAATCACCGATTCAAGCAGCTTTTTCTGCGGCGGTGCGGTAACCTTCGGAAAGGATGTTATCCACTGTCACGATACAGGCGGTCACGGCAGCCAGAGCTTTGTGCAGGCGATCTGCAACTCCTGCAACCCTGCCTTTGTGCAGATCGGACAGCTGGTGGGAGCCGAAAAATTCCGCGACTACTACGCAGGCTTCGGCTTTGCGGAGAAGTCCGGTATCGACCTTCCCGGTGAGGCGGAGGACACCTTCTGGCCGGAAGGTCAGATGAGCGAGGTCGACTTCGCGGTTGCATCCTTCGGACAGAACTTCCAGATCACCCCCGTAAGCATGATCACCGCCTGCGCGGCGGTCGCCAACGGCGGCTATGTTTTGCAGCCCTATGTGGTGCAGAAGATAACCGATAATAAGGGCAACGTAATAAAGAACGTTGAAAAGAAAGTCAAGCGGCAGGTCATCTCCAAGGAGACCTCCGATAAAATGAACGAGATCCTCGGCTATAACACCGAAACAGCCGGAGCAACGGCAGGCTATATCGCAGGCTACAAGGTAGCAGGTAAAACCGGTACCTCCGAGAAGATCGGCGTAAAGAAAAAGCTGAGTACCTTTGACGAGGACTACATCGCCTCATTCTGCGGCTATGCTCCTGCCGACGATCCGCAAATCGCAATGCTGGTGTTCTTTGATACGCCCAGCGGCGGCGCTTATTACGGTTCGCAGGTAAGCTCCCCCGTATTTATCAATATCATGTCTGAGGTGCTTCCGTATCTCGAGGTCAAGACCAGCTACAATAAAGATGAGCTGGCGTATCTGGATACTCCTGCGGGAGATTACACAGGTATGAGTGTTGCGGACGCGCAGGCGGCGGTGGAAAAGGACGGCTTTACCGCTACCGTTTACGGAATGGGCAACAAGGTCGTGTCCCAGATCCCGCCGGTTTCCGCGAATCTTGTGTCGGGCGGCAGCATAGTGCTCTACACCGATGAGGAAACAAAGAACAATACAAAGGTTACCGTGCCTGACTTCACGGGCAATTCGGTCGTCGAGGCAAACGGACTTGCGTCAAGCTACGGGCTGAACGTCAGCTTCAAGGGCGCGGTCAGCTCGGGCGGCACCTGCTCAGCTCAGGATGTCAAGGAAGGAACAGAGGTTCCTGCCGGCACCGTAGTGACCCTCACCTTCTCGGCAGCGTCGAGCGGCGGCTTCAACGATTAGTATTATCAGCATGTACCAATAAGGAAAGGATGACGAAAAATGATAGTTTACGGCATATGGACCTTCTGCGCGGCGATACTCGCCTTTGCGATATCGGCAGTCACCGGCAAATTCTTGATCCCGTATCTTCAAAAGCTCCACTTCGGTCAAACCATTTTGGAGGACGGCCCGAGCTGGCACAAGGGAAAACAGGGTACGCCCATTATGGGAGGCATCATGTTCATCGCCGCGATCGTCATCGTAGGCGTTCTGAGCACTGTCATCTATATTCTTACAGGCAGCGAGTTTATTAACACCTACCGCGCCGATCTCCACCATGAAGTGATCTACATCTTTGCCGGACTTGGTCTTGCTTTGGCAAACGGTCTGATAGGATTTTTTGACGATTACACAAAAGCGATAAAAAAGCGCAATCTGGGACTGACCGCAAAGCAAAAGCTCGTGCTCCAGTTCGCGGCGGCTGTCGTGTATCTGGCTGTGCTGGGATTTTCCGGCTGCGGAACCTCCACAATGATCCCCTTTGTGGGCAAGGTTGACCTCGGATTCTTCTATTATATCATTTCAGCCGTGGTCATAGTGGGCGTGGTCAACGCCGTAAATCTCACCGACGGTATCGACGGACTGGACGGCTCTATCACATTTTTTGCAGCTGTCACATTTATGCTTATCGGCAGCGCCACCTATGCGCTCGGACTCACCGCGCTGAGTGCGGCGGTCGCAGGCGGCTGTCTGGGCTTTTTGGTTTGGAATTTCCACCCTGCAAAGGTGTTTATGGGAGACACAGGCTCCCTGTTTTTGGGCGGCATCGTCTGCGCGCTCGCATTTGCCACGGGAATGCCGATACTTCTGCTCCCGATCGGTATCGTTTACTTGTGCGAAATGTTCTCGGTTATGCTCCAGGTCAGCTACTTCAAGCTTACCCACGGCAAGCGTCTGTTTAAAATGTCGCCCATTCACCACCATTTTGAAATGTGCGGCTGGAGCGAAGTGAAGATCGTCGGCGTGTTCAGTTTGGTAACGGCGATTTTCGGTGCGATTTCATTTTTGTTAGTGATGTTCGGCACGAAGTAATATAATTTGAAAGGGGTTCCTGTTTTGGCTCCCAACAAAAAAATGCTGCTGCGTGGCGATATAAACCGTATTTATGACGACGAGTACCGCGCTGAGCAAAATGCGAAAAAAGAAAAATTATTTATACGGCGACCCAGGCAGAGAAAGATGAAGAACGCTAAGTGGTTCGACGTCGGCATGGGCATAGACCTGCCGTTCTGCGTTATTATCTTTGTTCTGCTCACCGTCGGAACGATAATGATGTTTTCCGCCAGCTACGCCTTTGCGTACTATACGCAGGATGACAGCTATTACTATTTGATACGTCAGCTGATTTTTATAGGATTAGGCGTGGCGGCAATGGCGGTTATGTCGCTGTTCAACTATAATAAGCTTCACCAGGTTGCTCCCGTAGTCTTGATTATTGCTTATGCTGCTTTGCTGCTGGTATTGCTTTTGCCGTCGGGAGACGGAGGCGTAAAGCGCTGGATCCCTCTGGGCATGTTTAATATCCAGCCGTCGGAGATAGCGAAGTTCGCGGTCATCCTGTTTTTCGCTCACTGGTGCAGCAAATACTACAACAAAATGCAGCTTCCGAAATTCAGCGTGCTTCCGGGCGCCGCTGTGTTCGGCAGCATAGCGCTGCTTCTGTTTTTGGAGCCGCACTACTCGGGCATCGTTATTATCGGAATGCTCACCGTCCTCATGCTGTATATCGGCGGTATGAAAACAAAATACCTCGCTGTGGGCGGTATCCTGCTGATCGGTTTGGTGCTTGTGCTGGCTGTGACAGGCGGCTTGACCTACGCTATGAGCCGTATGGACGGCTGGGGTCAGTCGCTGGAATACACGACCGAGGAAATGTGGCAGACCACCTGGCAGACCAGAAACTCGCTGTACGCCATAGGAAGCGGCGGCTTATGGGGGCTGGGTCTCGGTCAGTCACGTCAAAAATACCTCTATTTGCCCGAACCTCAGAACGACTTTATTTTCGCTATCGTGGTCGAGGAGCTCGGACTAATCGGCGCGGCTATAATCCTGCTGATCTTTGCCCTGCTGGTGTGGAGAGGGATCACCCTTTCGCTGCGCGCCAAGGATAAATTCGGAAAGCTGCTTGGTATCGGACTGACCTCGCAGATCGGTATACAGGTGGTTCTCAATATATTGGTTATCACCGACTGGCTGCCGAATACGGGTATCAGTCTGCCGTTTTTCAGCTACGGCGGTTCGTCGCTTATCATGCTGCTGGCGCAGATGGGCATAGTGCTTTCCATTTCGCGCACGGCAAATATCGAACGGCAATAATAACCGGGGAGACGACATATGAAAGTATTGCTCGCTGGCGGCGGCACGGCAGGACACATCAATCCTGCGCTTGCCATCGCCGAAACAATTAAACACCACCGTCCCGATACCGAGTTTTTGTTTATCGGTAATCGCGGCGGTATGGAGCAGCGCCTCGTTAAGCAGGCAGGCTACGATATAGAATCTATAACTATCAGCGGCTTTCAGCGCAGTCTTGCTCCGAAAAGCTTTGTTGAAAACGTAAAAACGGTAAACCGAACCGTTGCTTCGTCTGTTGAGGCAAAGAAGATCATCGCGGAGTTCCAACCTGATCTGTGCGTAGGTACGGGCGGCTATGTTTCGGGTCCCGTTGTCAGGACTGCGGCAAAAATGGGAGTACCGTGCCTTATTCATGAACAAAACGCCTATCCGGGCGTTACCAATAAAATGCTTGCAAGACGCGTCAGAAAGGTAATGGTCGCGGTCGAGGAGGCAAAAAAATACTTTAAGGATTGTGATGTTGTTGTCACGGGCAACCCCGTGCGCGACGAGATACTGACCGCCGACAAGGCGGAGAGCCGCAAAAAGCTCGGCTTGGATCAGCGCCCCGTTGTGCTGTCGTTCGGCGGCAGTCTGGGTGCGCAAAGGGTCAACGAGGCTATGGCGGATTTCATCGCGCGAAGCGGCAAAGACGGCAGATATCAGCATATCCATGCCTACGGCAGCTATGGCGACTGGTTTCCCGGGCTGGTAAAGGAGAAGGGCGCGGATATCGAAGCCTGCCCGAATTTGGACGTCAGACCCTATATCGACAATATGCCCGTGTGCATGGCGGCTGCGGATCTGGTTATCAGCCGCGCAGGAGCGATCACCCTCAGCGAGATACAGGCGCTTGGAAAGCCCTCGATTTTGATCCCGTCTCCAAACGTAGCGGAGAATCATCAGTTCCACAACGCGATGGCGCTGGTCAAGGCGGGTGCGGCGGACATCATTGAGGAAAAAGACCTCAGCGGAGCTCTGCTTATCGAGAAGGCGGACGCCATGCTGTCAAGCCCCGAAACGCTTGCACATTATACCGACAACGCCGGCAAAATGGCGATAACCAACGCAAGCGAGCGGATCTGGTCGGTAATTAAAAAGGTATTGGGCAATACCTGATCTATCACAATTATTACCCTCTTACATACTATAAACTGAGTTTGTTTAAGAGGGTGTTAGTGTGTCAAAGCTTATTGTGGCAGGACGGCAAAAACTCAGCGGAGCGACGGAGATCCAGGGCGCGAAAAACAGCGCTCTGCCGATTTTGGCGGCTTCACTGCTTGCCAAAGGCGAAAATGTGTTATATAATTGTCCTGTATTGTCAGACGTGGAGGCTTCCTGCCGCGTTTTGAGATACTTAGGCTGCACGGTCAGCCGCACGGCTCATACGCTGGTGATAAAAACCGACGGCGTAACACGCGGAGAGATCCCCGAGGAGCTGATGCGAAAAACACGCAGCTCGATTTTGTTTTTGGGAGCGATGCTTGCGGCAGGCGGCAGCGTTCGGCTTTCTCTCCCGGGAGGCTGTGAGATCGGCAGACGTCCCATAGACTGGCACCTCAAGGGACTGCGTGAGTTGGGCGCACTGATCACCGAGCGCCACGGCAGACTTGAATGTCAGGCTCCCTACGGCTTGACGGGAGCGCGTATCTCACTGTCGTTCCCCAGCGTGGGAGCAACAGAGAATATAATGATAGCCGCAAGCAAAGCCAACGGAACCACTACCATCATCAACGCGGCACGCGAGCCTGAAATCACCGACCTTGCCGATTATCTGAATAAATGCGGCGCGAAAATCGACGGCGCAGGCGAAGGGATCGTGGTGATAGAAGGCGTTAAAGAGCTTCGCGCGTGCAGTCACACGGTGATCCCCGACCGCATTGCGGCGGCGACTTTGATGAGCTGCGCGGCGGTCACAGGTTCCCGAATTTGTATAAAGAATATCATAGGAAGTCATCTCGGCGCGGTTATTCCCGTGTTTGAGGAAGCAGGCTGCCAAATCGAATGCCGCGACGGAGAGCTGTGCTTTGCAGCGCCTAAGCGGTTAAAGGCGTTCAAAACCGTGCGCACAATGCCGTATCCGGGTTTTCCCACCGACGCTCAGGCTCCGCTGCTGGCGGCAGCATGTACGGCAAAGGGAACCGCGGTTTTTGTGGAAAATATCTTTGAAAACCGATACCGTCACGTCAGCGAGCTGGCGCGTATGGGAGCAAATATAAAAACCGAGGGCAGAGTTTGCGTAGTTGAGGGCGTGCCTGCGCTGTACGGCGCAAGGGTCGAGGCGACCGACCTGCGCGGAGCCGCTGCATTGGTGGCGGCAGGCTTGTGCGCCGAATCAGTTACGACGATCGGCGGTGTTCAGTATCTCGAACGCGGTTACGAAAGCCTTGAACAAACACTGTGCTCTCTCGGAGCAAATGTAAAAAAGATCTGATTTTATGAGTTGAAAGTGAACAAAGAAATATAGAAACAAACAAACGCAGAAACAAAAAATAGGGAAGTGCCGAAAAGATGAATCACTTCCCGCGAAACGCCCGCGTGAGTATTATTGCGGACGTTAAGTACGCGAAGTGAAAAACGCGAAGTAAAAAACGCGGATTAAAATAAAAAGGAGGTGACCGTGGGGTTGGATTCTAAGGATAAAAAGGAACTGGCAAAAAAGCGCCGCGACGCTGCAAAACAGGCGCAGCAGTACCACAGAAATCAGGAGAAGCAGAAGAGAGCGTCTGAAAAAACAAAGAAGCCAAAGAAGGGCAAAACTAAAAAGGTCAGTGAAAAAAGACCCCAAAATGTCAGCAAAATCACTGAGGCGGTCAATTCCGGAAAAGCGTCTACCTACGAAAACATCAGCCGTGAGGAAAAATACCTTAGAGAAAGCGATGAAAAAATCCGCAACCTCAAACCGCAGGATTTTAAGGACGGTTATTACATAGATGAGTACGCTGCAAAACAGCGTCAAAAAAAGAAACTGAAAACTATCCGTAAACAGGAACGCGAGGTTATCAAGCGCAACAAAAAGCCGCTTACGCAAAAACAGATCCGCAACCGCAGGATCATCGTTTCCGCCGCGCTGCTATTGGCAGTGCTTATCGTCGGTGCGATACTGAGCCTGACCGTACTTTTTAAAACGGAAAAAATAGATATCGAGGGAAATAAGTATTATTACGACGATCAGATAATAGGCTTTTCAAATGTTGAGCTGCAGCAAAATATTTTTATGTCGGCGCTGAACAGCACTCCGGAAGATATAAGCAAGAATCTCCCGTATATAGAAAAGGCTGAGATCGGCGTGGCAGTTCCCGATACGGTCACGATCAAGCTGACTAACGCGGTTCCGAGCTATGCGGTGAAGGATGGAAACGGTTATTTGATAGTCAGCTCAAAAGGCAGGATCCTGGATAAAGCAAATGCAAACAATGATAACCTTACAGAGCTGATTTGCTCCGAGATCGCGACCAAGGAGCCCGGAGCGTTTGTTGAGTTCACCGACAGCAACGTTCCCGAGATCCTCGAAAGCGTTGCCAAGAGCCTCAGCGACAACGGCGTGAAAAACGTTACCGCGCTCAACGTTAAGGATCTTAGCAATATAACCTTTAACTACGATAATCATATCACGGTCAAGCTCGGACTGCCCGAGGATCTGGACTATAAGATCCGCACGGCTATGAAGATAATCACGGAAAAGCTCGACCCGAATAAGACCGGCGCGATCTACGGCACGCTTGATGTGTCCACCTGCGCCAAAAATAAAATGTCCCACTATAAGCCTGCGGAAACCGAACCGCCCACCACATCGCCGTCTTCGGCTGACGCGGCAACTCAGCCTTCTTCCTCTGCATCTGCGGAAGGCGGAAATAACGAGAACGGCGTCAATAACGGTGAGAATATTTACGATAACGGAGGCGTATACGACAACGGCGAATACGGCGGCGGAGAGTATGATTACGGCGCCTATGACAACGGCGCTTATGACGGCGGATACGACAACGGAACGTATGACGACGGAGGCTACGGTGACGGCGCGTACAGCGACTACAACGCCGGCGAAGATACCTACGATTACGGCGCCGACGGCGGTTACGACTGGAACGCAGGTTACGACACCTACGGCGATAATCAGTGGGAATAAATTATTATGCAAAATTATGGTTAAAAATCCTTGCAAAACCATTGATATTTTTTTAAAAGTGTGATAAGATACTTACTATAAGTGTGTATTATACGGAACTATGTGTCTTAATAATAGATTCTTTACAGAATTAAGGAGGATGTAAAAAATGGCTTTTGAACTGGAACTGGAAAATGAGTATATGCCTAAGATCAAAGTAATCGGCGTTGGCGGCGGCGGCGGCAACGCAGTAAACCGCATGGTCGCGATGGAGGTAAAAAACGTTGAGTTTATCGCGATCAATACAGATGAACATGTTTTAAGGCTGTCAAAGGCTTCTCAGAAGATTCAGATCGGCGAAAAGCTGACCCGCGGCAAGGGCGCAGGCTCCATGCCTTCCATCGGTCAGAGCGCTGCGGAAGAAAGCAAGGACGAGATCGCCGATTTGCTTAAGGATACCGACATGGTGTTCGTTACCGCAGGTATGGGCGGCGGCACCGGTACGGGCGCGGCTCCCGTTGTTGCTAAAATCGCCAAGGATATGGGCATCCTCACTGTCGGCGTGGTAACCAAGCCGTTTGCTTTCGAGGGCAAAAGAAGAATGACTCAGGCAGAGCAGGGCATTGCCGAGCTTTCCGCTTGTGTTGATTCGCTTATCATCGTTCCCAACGAAAGACTTAAATATGTTTCCGACACCAGCATTACCCTTCAAAACGCTTTCGCAATCGCTGACGACGTGCTCAGACAGGGTGTTCAGAGTATTTCCGACCTCATTTTGCTGCCCGGTCTTGTAAACCTCGACTTCGCAGATGTTACCGCTGTTATGAAGGACGCAGGCTATGCTCACATGGGTATGGGCAGCGCAAGCGGCAAGGATAAGGCTACCACTGCTGCTGACAAGGCTATCTCCAGTCCGCTGCTTGAAACCTCTATCGACGGCGCTAAGGGCTTGATCATCAATATCACCGCTTCTTCCGATGTATCCCTCGAGGATATCGACGCGGCTTCCACAATGATCAAGGACAAGGTATCAGAGGACGCAAACATTATCTGGGGTGCTGTTATCGACGATAAGATGGAAGATCAGATCAGCGTGACCGTTATCGCTACAGGCTTTGGCACAGGTGTTGAACCCCACAGACCTCAGCCCGTTGATAACGTGATCGTCGATACTCCCGTACAGCAAACTTCCGCTCCTTCAAGGGCAACAAAGGACACTACCGACGACGAGGACGATACATTCTACGACATTATGTCGATTTTCAATAAGTAAGTTTTATACCGAGATCAAGCTCCCAAGGGTCATCCTTGGGAGCTTTTAAACTTGAAAAAAGATATTGACAACACCTGTAAAAAATTGTATAATTACGATAATAAAATAACTAATTGCTTGGAGGTTATTTGATGAATTGTAATAATTGCGGGGCAAATCTGCCCGAAGGAGTAAAATTCTGTCCTCGTTGCGGCAGCGCTGTGGAGACTTCGTATGAAGCGAATCCCTACGATTACGGCAGCGCCCGTTCTGCGTCTGATAACTATCAGGGAGGAAGCCAGCCGCCTTATCCGCCTCAGCCTGAGCCTATCAACTACGGGGCATATCAGCAGCCGGTGAACACTTACCAGTCGCAGCCGCAGACCGATCTTACCGATTTGCCGGTGACAGTCGGCTCGTGGATCGGTGTGTTCCTGATCTCATGTTTGCCTTTGGTTAATCTGATAATGCTATTTGTGTGGGCGTTCAGCTCTTCCACAAAAAAATCCCTGAAAAACTACGCCCGTGCCATGCTGATCATGTCGCTCATCGGAATAGTTCTCGGTATAATTATTGCTGTAATCGTGTCGATTATCGGAGCAAACGTTCATACTTATCGCTATTAAAATTTTGACTTGATCAAAAAAAGCATCTCTCCGCTTTGTTTCGGAAGAGATGCTTTTTTGAGTTTTCCAATTTAGTTTTGATGCTTTTTAGCGCCGAGACGGTTTTCTATTCCTGTTTTGCGGATCGCCCAGCAAACGAACAGAGCGCAGAGTATACCGAGTATTATTCCGCAAATTACGTCGGAAGGGTAGTGAACGAAGTTATAAAGGCGTGAAAACGCGATAAGCGCAGCTAATATCAACGCAGGAATCCCAAGCTTTCGGAAATAGATCATCAGGCTGGTTGCGGCGGAAAAGCCCAAAGAGGAATGAGCCGAGGGGAAGCTGTATCCGTGAGGCGGTTTTATATTCATTACTATTTGATGCTCCTGAAAAGGACGCGGACGCGCCACTATATTCTTGATGATCAGCTCGCCGGTGATAACGCTGAGCGCGACCGACGCGAGTACAGCTATGCCTGCTACGCGTGTTTTGCGGAAAAACAGAAGCACAATCCCCAATATTATCCAAACAGCGCCTGCCTCGCCCAAATAACTCAAAACCTTCATCACCGCGTCCCAAAACTCACAGCGCATAAGTTTTTGGATACCGTCCAGTATCGCAAAATCAATTGATGTTATCCATTCCATTTATCATCACCTCATTTATTATTTTATATACGCCTTGACCGCGGCGTACAGTTTTTCGTCAACGATCGCTTCTGCCAAGATGCCGTCGGGCGTATATTCTTCGCTGAGCAGTGTGCAGCTTTGTCTGATTTCGTTTATCAGACCCGCCTGCGGGAAAGGGATCAGCAGCTCGACTCGCTGCATTCGCAGCGGCAGATTGTCCTCGACCGCTTTCAGCAGACGGTCGATGCCCTCCCCGGTTTTGGCGCTGATTTTAATGCAGCTTTCAAATTCCTGTGACAATACGCTTCCGTCGAGCAGGTCGCATTTGTTGAGCACCGTGAGTATCGGGGTGTCGCCGCAGCCCAGAGATTCGAGCAGATCGTTGGTTACGTCCAAATGCAGCCGCGCTTCTTCATCAGATGCATCGCACAGGTTGATAATGATATCCGAACGAGCCGCTTCCTCCAGTGTGGAGCGGAACGCCTCAACCAGATGGTGCGGAAGTCTGCGAACCAGTCCTACCGTGTCGATCAGCATAACGCTCACGCCGTTTGGCAGCTTCAAGGCACGGGAGGTGGGGTCGAGAGTGGCAAAGAGCTTGTCCTGAGCCAGTACTCCCGCGTCGGTCAGCGTGTTCATCAGCGTGCTTTTGCCTGCGTTTGTGTAGCCCACGATCGCACAGGTGATCACTCCGTCCTTCTCACGGCGCTTTCTGAGCCGTTCGCGGTGCCGCTCCACTTCGGCAAGCTCCTCTTTGAGAGCGTCTATGCGTCTGCGGATATGTCGGCGGTCGGTTTCGATTTTGGTTTCGCCGGGACCTCTGGTTCCGATACCGCCGCCGAGTCGCGACATCTCGATTCCCTTGCCCGTCAGACGCGGCAGCATGTATTTAAGCTGTGCCAGCTCGACCTGAAGCTTGCCCTCCTTGCTTCGGGCGCGCAGCGCAAAGATATCCAGGATCAAGGTGGTGCGGTCGATCACGCGCACGTCGGTCGCCTGTTCAATATTGCGGATCTGAGTAGGGCTCAATTCACTGTCCGCCACGATCAGGTTGATCTCCTGCTCGGCGCATAGGTGTGATACCTCATCAAGCTTGCCGCTGCCCACAAAGGTCGCGGTCTCGGGTCGGCTGAGCTTTTGCAGAACGGCGGCGACAGGCTCCGCGCCTGCGCTTTTTACAAGCTCGTGCAGCTCGTCCAGCGACGATTCCGCGTCAAAATCTCCCGTGTCTACGCTGATAAGCATTGCGCGCGGAATTCTTTGTTCGTTGTCAATCATAGGCAATCCTCGCTTTTTATTGTGAAAATCAAAATTAGTTATTTACTAATCCGCTTATTTATAGTATAATGGAAAAAGATTCATTTGTAAATGTTTGTTTTTTGAATCGAGGAAGATTTTTATGGATAAACGATACGATGTTGTGATTATCGGCACAGGCGCGGCAGGCTTATACGCGGCGCTTAACTTTCCCGGGGACGTCAGCGTGCTGCTGGTGTCCAAGCGTGAGCTGAGCCTTTCCAACAGCTCTCTCGCGCAGGGCGGCGTTGCCTGTGTACTGGACACTATTCACGATAACTACAAGCTGCATATCACCGATACACTTGTGGCAGGCAAGTATAAAAACCGCCTTCCCGCAGTTGAAAAGCTGGTTAAGGAGGGTCCTGCCGACGTGCTGAAAATACGGGAGCTGGGCGTGGATTTTGACGAGAATCCCGACGGCACGCTGTGTAAAACGCTTGAGGCAGGTCACAGCCGCCACCGTATCGTTCATCACAAGGACAGCACGGGACAGGCTATTACCGACGGTCTGATCGCAGCGGTAAAGCGCAGTCCCAACGTCGATATCATGGAAAACGCTTTGCTTTATTCCATGCACAAGGTGCTCGGAGGCTTCTATCTCAGCATTTTGCAAAACGGAAAAAGCTTATATTACGGCTGCAATTACTGCATTTTATGCACCGGAGGTATCGGCAG
Organism: uncultured Ruminococcus sp.; assembly: GCA_902790475.1. Taxonomy (GTDB): domain Bacteria; phylum Bacillota; class Clostridia; order Oscillospirales; family Acutalibacteraceae; genus Ruminococcoides. The sequence goes on from CADASG010000002.1 coordinate 30,723, forward strand.
AGTCTACCAATACACCACAAATTCCGCGATAGCAACGGGCGACGGCATCGCCTTTGCCTACATGCTCGGCGCCAAGATACGTCATCTGTCGCGCATACAGTTCCACCCGACCGCTTTTGCCGCAGAGAAAAACCGCGAGCGCTTTTTGATAAGCGAGGCGGTGCGCGGAGAGGGCGCGGTGCTGCTCAACTGTTACGGAGAGCGGTTTGCCCACAACTACGACAAGCGCGGCGAGCTTGCGCCCAGAGACGTGGTTTCAAACGCCGTTGCGCGTGAGGCTATCCGCACCGGCAGCGAAAAGTTCTATCTTGACATAACCCACAAGCCTGCGGACTTTGTGCGCGAACGCTTTCCGCTGATCTACAGCCGCTGTCTGGAGGAGGGCGTGGACATCACCAAGGACAGGATCCCGGTATTTCCCTGTCAGCATTACCTGATGGGCGGTATCGACACCGACCTTCACGCGCGAACCTCGATCGACGGCTTATATGCCGCCGGAGAATGCGCTCACACGGGAGTTCACGGCGCCAACCGTCTTGCCAGTAACTCACTGCTCGAGGCGCTGGTGTTCTCGCGTACCGCGGCGCAGGACATCACTCAAAAGCTATGGAAATACGGCAGAAAACCGTTGGGACTTGAGCCTGCGCACCGACCGATCACAGGCAAAAAAATGCCCGGCGGCTACCGTTCTCGCATCAGGGCTATTCTTCAGGACACGTATTTTGTGCTGCCGAAGCCCGAAAAATATGAGGAAAGCTACCGCAGCGTTGAGGAGATAATCCGCGCATTGTTCTGCGAGAGCTACGAAATATCCTACGATTTGGTCGAAGCAAAGAGCATAGCCGTTATGGCAAGCATTATTTTGGACGAAGTAAGGGAGGGTAACCATGATTAACCCCATCTATATAGATAATATCATCAAAACCGCACTGCTCGAGGACATCAACTATCTTGATGTCACTACAGACTTACTGATTGACGCTCAGCAGGAGAATACCGCACGGTTTTTAGCTAAAAGCGACGGCGTACTGTGCGGCATCGACGCGGCGCTGCGCGTGTTTGAGATACTGCAGCCTCAGGGCTTTACCGCCGAGGTTTACAGACACGACGGCGACGCGCTTAAAAAGGGCGATATCATCGCCGAGATCCACGGCAAAACCCGGGCGCTGTTAAAGGGCGAGCGCACCGCGCTCAATCTTGTGCAGCATATGAGCGGAATAGCCACCGCCGCAAACCGCGCTGTCAAGATCATTGAGGGAACCAACGCCTCTATCGCCGATACGCGCAAGACCCTTCCCGGTCTGAGACCTCTGCAAAAATACGCGGTGACTGTGGGCGGCGGCAAAAACCACCGCTACAACCTCAGCGACGCCGCAATGCTCAAGGACAATCACGTTGACGCAGGCGGCGGGATCGAAAACGCTGTCAAAAAGCTTAGAGCCAAGCTCGGTCATATGACTAAGGTAGAGCTTGAGGTGCGCACCCTTGACGAGCTGCGTCAGGCGCTTGACGCAGGCGTGGATGTTATCATGCTCGATAATATGAGCTGTGAGATGATGAAAGAGGCTGTAGCCATCACCGACGGAAGAGCGCTGCTTGAAGCAAGCGGAAACGTTACGGATAAAACCCTTCGCCAAATCGCCGAAACAGGCGTGGACATCATTTCCATGGGTGCGCTGACCCATTCGGTAACGGCGTTTGATATAAGCTTAAAAATCATATAATCTGTTGCATGGCAACTTAATTTAGGAGGAATCACACATGATAAGAATCGGTATTTTGGGTTACGGCAACCTCGGCAGAGGCGTTGAGGCTGCCATTCGGAAAAACGACGATATGACGCTTGCGGCGGTATATTCCCGGCGCGACCCCTCGACCCTGAATATCAACACACCCGGCGTGCCTGTCAAGAGCGCCGCTGTACTTGACGAGGGCAACGAAGAAATTGACGTGCTCATCATCTGCGGAGGCAGCGCCACCGACCTGCCCGGAATGACTCCGAAATACGCGGCGATGTACAACGTTATAGACTCCTTTGACACCCACGCAAAGATCCCCGAGCATTTCGGCAATGTGGACGAAGCTGCAAAATCGGCAGGCAATATCGGCATCATCTCCTGCGGCTGGGATCCCGGAATGTTCTCGCTCAACCGCGTGTATGCCACGGCGGTTCTGCCCGACGGCGAGGCTTACACCTTCTGGGGCAAGGGCGTGAGTCAGGGACACTCCGACGCGGTTCGCCGCATTGAGGGAGTCGTTGACTGCCGTCAGTACACCATTCCCGTGCCTGCAGCGCTTGATAAGGTGAGAAGCGGAGAGAATCCCGAGCTGACCACCCGTGAGAAGCATACACGCGAGTGCTTTGTAGTAGTTGAGGAGGGCGCGGATAAGGCGCGTATCGAAAACGAGATCAAAACCATGCCGAACTATTTTTCCGATTACGACACCACCGTACACTTTATCTCAGCCGAGGAAATGAAGCGTGATCACAGCGGACTTCCCCACGGCGGCTCGGTGATCTATTCCGGAACGACAAGCGACAACACAAAGCATGTTATCGAATACAGCCTTACGCTTGATTCAAACCCCGAATTCACAGGTTCCGTGCTTGCGGCATACGCCAGAGCAGCGGCAAGACTCAACAGCGAGGGTGTGTGCGGCGCGAAAACCGTGCTTGATATCGCTCCTGCTTACCTCTGTAAGCAAGACGGCGATTTCCTCAGAGCTCATCTGCTGTAAGGACAGCCTTTGGTTGATCACCGGTCTGTCTGCATAGTCTGAACTATTCAATAATACATTAATAAAACAATGGACAGAAACAAAAAAACACGGCGCAATACCATTATCACGCTTGCGATAGGATTGCCGATATACACCTTCATATTTTTGATGCTCTTTTTTAACCATGAGCGCGGCGCAAGCTGGCATATCGACATGCTGGTTGATTTGCTGTGCCTGTCGCTGATACCGATCGCGGTTATCGTTTTGATGATCATTATACCGATCTGCGTTGACGGAGCGCGTTACAAGAGCATCGAGGACGAGGTGAACGATGAAAAAAGCGAGAATCCGGAAACCGCTCACGATGTGCTTGCGATTCTAAAGGACGATGAAAAAGAGACCTTTGTGCTTGCCTATTACTATCTGGACGATATGATACGTCCGGCGGTATATAATAAATACGGCAAACGTATCACCTCCATTGATTTGCATACCTCGCTTTTCAGCTATCAAAAAATCTATCCTCTCGCAAATATCCGCAACCGGGAAGCGAATGTGCGCATAATGCGGATCCGCAACAAGCACACGAAAAAGCAGATGATTTTCTTCGCTACAAAGCTCGCCAACGCGAATATCCTGTTTAACGGCAGAACTCCGGAGCGCTTTGAATGTGATGCGTTAGGTGAATTTTCGCTGTTTGGCTGCGAATACAATGAGGAGGATAAGCACGAGGTCGTGATAAACGGCGTAACCTATCCGCTCAGGGAAACGCTGGTGGACTTTATGTTCATATCAAAAATAGAAACAGTCTGACAAGGCTGTGGAAATAATACTATGAAAGGAGAAACCGACATGAAATATATGTGCGAGCCCTGCGGCTATATCTATGACCCCGCAGAGGGCGATCCCGACGGCGGTATCGCTCCCGGCACCGCGTTTGAGGATATCCCCGACGATTGGTGCTGCCCCGTTTGCGGAATAGGCAAAGAGGACTTCGTTCCCTACGAGGAATAATGATTTTAACAGGCTTTTATAAACGGACAGACGGCACCCCGCCTGTCCGTTTTATTTATTGACTTTTTTCTGTTTATGTAGTAGAATACAATTGTTCATAAACTGAATTCAAAAATCTCCGCAATCCCGGGAAAAAGAGAAAACTATTACCGAAAGATTAGATTGAAATATCGAAAATAGACCGCAAAGGCTGTTTGCATTTTATTAGGTATCAGTATTATGGCGCTTGTGACATACACAATCGCCGTTGAGTATGTTTTAGGAGGGTTATATGAAAGAAAAAATTTCATTAAGATGGTTCTTTATAAAACTTGCAGGCGTCTTTTTCGCGGTTTATTCCGTGTACTGTGTTTTTATCATTTTTAATGGTATCAGCAATGATTTAACTACTGAAGGAGTAGTTACCAATGTGCTCTATGCGGTTTTTTATGCTGTGTTCTCATTTTTCGCTTTTACCTCGGAAGTAAAGGATATCCGATTTCTTACAGTGCGAAGAATAATATTTATCGCTGCTTTGCTCGCTGAATTATTGCTAAGATTACGTTCATTCCGCCTTGTTATTTATATTATTAATTTTTCAAATCCTCTTACCGTTTTATTGGGAGCAACCTATATAATGCCGATTGTGGGAATGCTGATTATATTAGCGAATTTTGCTTTTTTAAGCAAAAACCTCCTGCAGCACCCTAAGTCGTCTGTTTTACTGCCGTTATCCGCAATGTTGTTATTTTTGTGCAGTGTTGTTTTGGAAATGATCCAATTATTCAAATACAGTAGCGGATCAAACGGAATTACTCTGAGATCAATAATAATCACACCTGTGTTTTATCTCGGATGGATTTGCTTGTCGGTTTACTTTATGTATCCTCCGAAAAGTATAGAGGATCCCGTTAATTTTCTTACCCCAAACGACGATGATTTTATCGTGCAGAGCGATTCAGGCGAATATATCCCGCCTGACGGAAGTGAACCGATTATTACAATCGATACCGACTTGATTATTCCTGACGACACGTCAAACGAACCATAAGTAATCAAATATCCCCAAAAAGGCCGGCTCAAAAGTGAAATGAGCCGGCCTTGATTGTTTTCTGCCGTTATGATTGATTATAGGCGACGATGAAAAAGTGTAATGCAATTAGCATGACAGGATATCAATGCTCTGTGGTGAATATCCATCGAGAAGTGGTTACCTCCGATACACCCTCACGTCCGTGAGATTATGTCAAAAAAAGTATGGTTTTACTATTGAAAAATCAGTTGTAAAATGCTATAATACTTTTAATTATGTAACTTAGAATAGCCGAACTGCGCGAATCGGCGGATCAACGGCAGAAAAGAGGAAAAATCATGGCAATTAAAGTCACTTTGCTGACATATACACCCGATCCCGAACAAACTGTGGCAATGGCGGCAAAGCTTTGTTACTCACCTTCGGGGATCGAGGATATCCGCGACGGTCTCACAGAGGAAAAAACCGCCTCGTTTATAGACATGATAGTTGACCTCGGACACGCCAGTACCGTTGAGCACGCGTCCTTTACCTTTGGCATAGAGGGGATTTCCCGCGCCTGCTCTCATCAGCTGGTTCGCCATCGTATCGCTTCCTACAGCCAGCAGTCGCAGCGCTATGTGGACGGTTCGAATTTTGACTTTGTTACTCCGCCCGAGATCGCCGAAAATGAAACGGCGCGAGCCGCCTATGAAAATGCCCTTGCGGTTCAGGCTCATGCTTACACTGAGATCCGCGACGCGCTTGTGACGGGCTATATCGAAAAAGCGCTCGGACAAAAATGCAGCGGCGACCCAAAAGCCTTTGCACAGGCTTTCCGCGAATCCGACAAAAAGCGGTACGCCGCAATGGTGAAAAAGGCAAACGAGGACGCGCGGTTTATTTTGCCGAACGCCTGCACTACAAAGATCGTCTGCACCTTCAACGCACGCAGCCTTCACAATTTCTTCGCGCACCGTTGCTGCAACCGCGCACAGTGGGAGATCCGCGAGGTCGCCGAGCAAATGCTGATGCAGTGTCTGGCTGTCGCGCCGCATTTGTTTAAAAACTGCGGACCGTCATGCCTGTTCGGTCCCTGTCCCGAGGGCAATATGTCCTGCGGAAAACAAAAGGAAATGCGCGATAAATACAAAAAATTTCGGGAGGGCGCATGAAAAGCAAGATAATCGTTATAGAGGGGCTTGACGGCAGCGGAAAAGCGACCCAAGCCAAGATCCTCACCGACGCGCTCGCAGCTAAAGGCGTGCCTGTGCGCAAGCTGGAATTTCCCGACTATAAAAGCCCTGCCTCAGCGCCCGTAAGGATGTATCTCGGCGGCGAATTCGGCAGTGCTCCCGAGGACGTGAACGCCTACGCCGCGTCCGCGTTTTACGCGGTCGATCGCATAGCGAGCTATTTGAGCAGCTGGAAGCTCGATTATGAACAGGGCGCGGTGCTTATCAGCGACCGCTACGCCACCTCCAATATAATCTACCAGATGCCCAAGCTAAGCGACGGTGAGCGCGACGCGTATATCAGCTGGCAGTCGGATTTTGAGTATGATAAGCTCGGACTGCCCAAACCGGATGCGGTGATCTACTTGGACGTTGCTCCCGAGGTTTCTCAGCGCCTTATGGAACGACGCTACGGCGGTGATAACTCCAAAAAAGACTTGCACGAAAGCAATCTTCGCTTTTTGCTAAGCTGCCGGCGAGCCGCTGTTTACGCTGCGGAACGCTGCGGCTGGCATGTGATAGACTGCTGCCGTGACGGTGATATCCGACCCGTTGAGGAGATCGCCCGAGATATTGAAAAGGTTGTAACATCAATTTTATGTTGAGTTTCAGAAAAATACAAAAATCCGACGTACCCGTGCTCAGTCGTATTTATCATGATGAAAACGCGGTCGGATGTGAAAACAACGCTGTTTCGGCTTATCTGTGGAGCAGTGAATACGATTTGAGGATAGCAGAATACGGCGAAGCAGTGATAAAAGCTTACTATCGAGGCGACGGCTCTGTTTGGGGCTACTGCCTGCCGCGAGGAGGAAATACCGCCGAAGCGGTGGAGGCGGTTCTGCGCCATGCCGTAGAGCAGGGTGGTAATGCCGCGTTCGACTACCTTTCGCGACATGAACGCGACGCCTTGGAGCAGCTGTTTCCAAACCGTTTTACTTATTATCCGCGTGAGGATGCGCAGGATTATATCTATGAAACCGAGGCGCTGGCAACGCTCTCGGGCAATAAATATCACGCCAAGCGAAACCATGTGTCGAAGTTCTACCGCACATATTCCGATTCCGAAATCAAGCCTATAAACGCCGACACTGCCCCCGACGCTCTCAAGGTCGTGTGCCGGTGGTACAGCGAGCGCGGCATTGATTTTTCCGAATACGGCGAGTACGGAGTGATACGGGACGCGCTTAACGGGTTGGAGGAGTTCGACATGAAGGGCGCGGTTCTGTATGTCGGTGATACGCCTGTAGCGATGACGCTGGGGAGCGAGATATCACCGCTTTGCTTTGACGTTATGTTTGAAAAGGCGCTGCGTGACTACGAGGGCAGTTACGCGGTCATAAATATGGAATTCGCCAAAACGCTGACTGCTTACCGCTATCTAAACCGCGAAGAGGACATGGGGATAGAAGGACTTCGCAAGGCGAAGCTCTCATATCATCCTGCCATGATCTACGACCGTTTTCGCGCGGAGTTAAAGCCGTGAGCGTGCTTTACCGCGCAGCCTCTCCAAGCGATCATCCTCAGCTGATTTCGCTGTGGGAAAAGGTGTTTGAAGAGCCGCGTGAGGCGGTAGAATTATTCTTTAAAAGAAATTTATCAATTCACGGCTATCTGGCGCAGTATGATAACTTGCCGATCGCCGCAGTTTATCTGACAGATGCGACACTCAACGGTCAGCAGGCTCATTACCTGTGCGGCGCAGCGACCTTGCCTGAGTTTCGATGCCGCGGAATTATGAGCGAGTTGATCGAATACGCTCTGAACGACGCGAAGTCAAGGGGAGACAGCTATTCGCTGCTTTTCCCGGCGAACGAAGGACTGTACCGCTTTTATGAGCGGTTAAGTTATCGAGCCGTCTGCCAAAACGCGGTGCTCAGACTTAGCCGCGGAGAATTGGCGGCAGACTCTGCGGAGCCGAAGAGCACAACTGACGCTCCCGATTACGAGGCGATGCAGCGCGCTTGCTTAAAAGATGATTTTCTTTTGCAGAATAATAATTTCATTTCCTTCGCCATAGAATATTATCGCTTCTATGGTACCCATACGATAGCGACCCCTCGCTGTCTTGCGTTTTGGGAAGAGGAAAACGGTATTGCCGACGTGTTTTATTCGATTTATTATGATATAAAAGAATTAAAATATTTACTATTGCGGCACAGTACCGCACGGGAGTTTGTTTTTTACGGCAAAAACGGAGAACTGAGGTCACGCAGCGGAATGCTTCGCGTTTTGACCTCTTCCGACGGGGAATACCCTCGCCCGTACATCGGTATTACTCTGCAATAGCATAATAAGAAAAACCAATACAGCATATAGTTTTCAGGCAACGCCTGAAGGAGGATCAAATGTATTATCTATTTTTAGCAGATGGTTTTGAAGAAACCGAGGCGCTCGCCGCTTTGGATGTTATGCGCCGCGCGGGAATGAACGTGCAGACCGTGGGCGTGACCGGTGAAGTTGTTACAAGCTCTCACAACGTTACGGTTAAGGCGGACGTCACCATAGATCAAATCAACCCCAAGGCAGCCGACGGCGCGGTACTGCCCGGCGGTCCAGGCACTATCAATCTGGAGCAGTGCGGCAGGGTGCTTGACTGCGTGACTTACTGCTACGAAAACAAGCTGCCCGTATGCGCGATTTGCGCGGCTCCGTCGATTTTGGGACATTTGGGCATTCTTGAAGGCAGAACCGCTACCTGCTTCCCCGGTTTTGAAACCGAGCTCAAGGGAGCGACCTGCACAGGCGCTCACGTTGAAACCGACGGTCATGTTATCACCGCCAAGGGCGCAGGCTGCGCCGTTGAGTTCGGTCACGCGATCGTATCGCTGGCTGTATCCAAGGAAGCGGCGGATAAGGTGATCAGTGACATGCAATGCCTGTGATCAACATCCGCGAGCAAAAAAACGCCCTGCGCGCCCGCTGTAAAAAGCTGAGAGAAAGCTGTCCGCCGAAGGTCAGGCAGGAGCTTGACAAAAAGCTGAGTGAAAGCTTTTTGTCGCTGCCCGAATACAAAGCTTGCGAAACGCTGTTTACCTTTGTGTCAGGCCCGATCGAGTGCGACACCCGCGCCATTATAGAGCAGGCTTTTCGCGACGGAAAGCGCGTGGCTGTTCCAAAGTGTATCAATCGCAGCGGAGACATGGAGTTTTTTTACATACGCTCCTTTGACGATACCGCCGCCGGCGCGTTTGGGATAACCGAGCCTGTAGAAGAGCGCTGCGAGCGTGTGACGGAGTATTCCAAGGCGCTGTGCATCGTTCCGGGTCTGTGCTTTGATTTGCAGCACTACCGTGTAGGCTTCGGCAAGGGCTATTACGACCGTTTTTTGCAGGATTTTCAGGGGTTGAGCGTCGGCATTTGCTATTCAAAATATACGCTTTCCAAGGTTCCGCACGGTGCCTTTGACAGACGCACCGATATATTGGTAACAGAGAAATTCATTGATCGCGACGCGATAAGGAATGGTGACTATGAGTAACGAAATCAATAACGACGAATTGAACGAGCAGCGGCGTAAAAAAGCGGAAAACTTTCACATGGAGATCCAAGACGACTCCTTTGGCGGCGCTGAGGAGATCAACTCCTACAGCGGTCAGGACGTCAAGGAGCAGATAGCCAGAGAAAGCAAACGCTCGCTGAAAAAGAAAATAAAGGCTGAGAAAAAAGAGCTGAAAAAACGCAATAAGCACAACCGCAGGATGTTCCGCTGGATGTGGATAGTTTCCGTGCTTATCGTCGGTTCGGCTTTGGGTATCTATGTGGTGACCGGCGTAAACGACTTGCTTGCGATAAACCGCACCGAATCAGCCGTGGTAAACGTCAAGCTCCCTAAGAATCCCGATCTGGATACGGTGACTGCCGCGCTTACAAAAAGCGGCGTTATCAAGGAGCCTTCATATTTCAAGATGTATGCCTACCTCACCAAATCGGGTGACGATTTCTCGCAGGGTGATTACGAGCTGCGCAAAAACATGGACTATCAGGCGATCATCACCAATCTGATGGGCAATTCCAGCCGTACCGACAGTGTGGAGGTCACCATTATCGAGGGTCAAAGCGTGCTGGAGATCGCCAACACACTTGAGAAAAAAGGCGCTCTCAGCAGCAAGGACAAGTTCCTGGAGCTGTGCAACTCCGATAAATTCGACGAGGACTTCGACTTTATCAAGGAGCAGAAGAACAACAGCAAGCGCTACTACCGCCTCGAGGGATATCTGTATCCCGATAAATACGAGTTTTACGTAAACGACGACCCGACCAATATCATCTATAAATTCCTCAACAACTACGAGATCCGTCTGCACTCAAAGCAGGCGTACGAGGGCTACGACAAGCTATATACGATCAAAAAGATGATGAAGAAAACGGGCACTAACCTAAGTTTGGACGAGATCATGACCATCGCCTCGATCGTACAGGCGGAGGCGGCGAATACAGAGGACATGTATTATGTTTCTTCGATTCTCCACAATCGTCTGAATTCTGACGCAAGCATGGGTGTTAAGCACCTCGGTCTTGATTCCACCAAGTTTTATCCTTACCGCAGCGCGGACAAGGTTCCTGCGTCCGCAGGCAAAAACTATAAGAGCCGTTACGATACATATACGCTCGAGGGACTTCCCTACGGTCCTATCTGTAATCCGGGTATGGACGCGATCAAAGCGGCGCTTTGTCCGAACGACACAAGCTATTACTACTTCTGCCATGATAAGGACGGCAATCCCTACTACGCCTCCACTATTTATGAGCACGAGGCAAATTTGGAGCAGATCAAATGATAAAACCGGAAATTCTCTCGCCTGCGGGCGATATGGAAGCGCTGGACGCCGCGCTGAGCTTCGGAGCGGACGCGGTGTTCTTAGCCGGCAAGATGTTCGGTATGCGCTCGGCTCCCAAAAACTTTGACCGAGACGATTTAAAGCTCGCGTGTGAAAAGGCGCACGCCGCAGGCAAGCACATCCACCTCACCTGCAATATCCTTCCGCGCAACGACGAGTTGCCGATGCTTCCCGATTTCCTCAGCTACGCTCAGGAAGTCGGAGTAGACGCGCTGATAGTTGCCGATATAGGCGTAATGGAAGCGGCGAAGCGCTACGCGCCTAAGGTCGCTCTGCATGTATCCACTCAGGCAGGCGTTACCAATTACGCCACAGCCAACGCGCTGCACAGTCTCGGAGCGTCGCGCGTGGTCATGGCGCGCGAGATACCTCTCGATCAGATCGCCGAGATCCGCGCAAAAACGCCGAAGGAGCTTGAGATAGAGTGCTTTGTTCACGGCGCGATGTGCGTTTCGTTTTCGGGCAGATGTCTGATTTCAAGCTACCTCACGGGACGCGACGCCAATCACGGTGACTGTGCGCAGCCCTGCCGCTGGAAATATCACCTCTTTGAAGAAAACCGCGAAGGTCAGTTTTTCCCGGTAGAGGAGGAAAAAGACGGCACTTATCTGTATAATTCAAGGGATTTGTGCATGATCGAGCATATCCCCGAGCTGGTTAAGGCAGGGGTCACGAGCTTTAAAATAGAGGGCAGAGCAAAATCCGCCTACTACACAGCCGTTACCACCAACGCATACCGTCACGCGGTGGATGATTATTTTGCTCACGGAGATCCGTATACCCTTCCTGCGTGGATGCGAGAGGAGCTTGAAAAAATCAGCCACCGAGCCTACAGCACCGGCTTTTACTTCGGATATGAGCCGGGGCAGACTACAGATGACGGAGGCTATATTCGCCGCTATGACGCGGCGGCGGTGTGCGAGTCTCAGCTTGACGAGCATACCTGCACGGTGAGCCAGCGCAACAAGTTTTGGACGGGCGATACGCTCGACGTGCTGCCGCCGGGCGGAGTGCCGTTTAACGTAGTCTGTCAAAAGCTTATGAACGCCGACGGGGAAGAGGTGCCATCGGCGCCGCACCCCACCGAGCTGCTCACAATGACGACCGACCTTCCCGTTCCTGCCGGCTCTGTGCTGCGCAGGAAGAGGGTTTAATAATAATTTTTGTATAGCAAATGTCAATATAAAGGAGTAATCACAATGCAATGGACAGGATTGAATGAATTAAGAGAAAAGTTTCTCTCGTTCTTTGAAACAAAGGGCTGCCTGCGTTTGCCGAGCTTTTCCCTTGTTCCAAAGGATGACAACAGCCTGCTGCTTATCAACAGCGGTATGGCTCCCATGAAAAAATACTTCACCGGCGAGGTCACTCCTCCGCGCAAGAGAGTGACCACCTGCCAAAAATGCATCCGTACCCCCGACATCGAGCGCGTGGGTATAACCGCCCGTCACGGCACCTTTTTTGAGATGCTGGGCAACTTTTCCTTCGGAGACTATTTCAAGCACGAGGCAACTGCCTGGGCTTGGGAATTCTTCACAAAGGTTTTGGAAATGCCCGTGGATAAGCTCTACGTTTCCATCTATCAGGACGACGACGAGGCTTACGATATCTGGACAAAAGAAGTCGGCGTGGATCCCTCTCACATGGTTCGTTTAGGCAAGGAGGACAACTTCTGGGAGCACGGCTCAGGACCCTGCGGCCCCTGCTCGGAAATCTACTTTGACCGCGGACCGGAAAAGGGCTGCGGCAGTCCCGACTGTCATGTTGGCTGTGAATGCGACCGCTTCGTAGAGGTGTGGAACCTCGTTTTCACCCAGTTTGAAAGCGACGGCAAGGGAAATTACACTCCGCTGGAGCACCCCAACATCGACACCGGAATGGGTCTGGAGCGTTTGGCATGTGTTATCCAGGGTGTGGACAACCTGTTTTTGGTTGACACTGTTCAGAACATCATGAAGCATATTTCCGCCATCACCGGCGTAGAATACGGTAAGGACGACAAGAGCGACGTTTCGCTCCGCGTCATCACCGACCATATCCGCAGCACCACCTTTATGATAGGCGACGGCGTTATGCCTTCCAACGAGGGCAAGGGCTACGTGCTGCGCCGACTGCTCAGAAGAGCTGCGCGTCACGGCAGACTGCTGGGTTATAAGGAGCCCTTCCTCTATAAGGTTTGCGATACCGTTATCAAGGAAAACCTCACCGCTTATCCCGAATTGAAGGAGAAGCAGGAGTTCATCACCAAGGTCATCCGCGTGGAGGAGGAAAGCTTCGCCAAAACCATTGATCAGGGCTTCAAGATGCTTCAAAGCCTGATCGAGCAGAAGGACATCACCGAGATCTCGGGTGAGGACGCGTTCAAGCTCAACGATACCTACGGTTTCCCCATCGACCTGACCCGCGAGATTTTGGAGGAAAAAGGCATAAAGGTCAACGTAGAGCGCTTCCATGAGCTGTTAAAGGAACAGAAGGCGCGTTCACGCAGCGCGCGCAAGAACGCGGGCGCCGACGCTTGGATCAGCGAAAGTACCGACCTTTCCGATCTCGACGACACCGTTTTTGAGGGCTACACTCAATTCAAATGTGATTCCGAGGTGCTGGCGATAATCCGCGACGGCGAGCGTGTTGAGACCGCCGGCGAAGGTGATTCCGTAGTGCTGGTGCTGGATAAAACGCCCTTTTATGCCGAGAGCGGCGGTCAGGTGGGCGACTTAGGTACCCTCAGCGGCGAGGGCTTCTCCGCCGAGGTCGATAACACCACCAAGGATCCCTCGGGCAAGATATATCTGCACGCCGTGACTGTCAAAGAGGGAGGAATAACGGTCGGCTCTGCTGTTCACGCCGAGATCGACACATCCCGCAGAGAGGACATCATGCGCAACCACACTGCGGCGCATCTGCTGCAAAGCGCACTCCGTCAGGTTCTGGGCAACCATGTTCAGCAGGCAGGTCAGCTCGTCAGCGAGGACTATCTTCGCTTTGACTTCACGCATTTTGAAGCTATGACCGCGAAAGAGCTGATCGAAGTAGAACAGCTCGTCAACGAAAAGATACTCGAGGGCATCAAGGTTGAAACCAGAGAAATGCCCATTGAGGAAGCCAAAAAGCTCGGAGCAATGGCTCTGTTCGGTGAAAAATACGGCGACGTGGTTCGCGTAGTCAGCGCAGGTGATTTCTCGGTAGAGTTCTGCGGCGGTACTCATGTAGCGAACACCTCCAATATAGGTTTGTTTAAAATCCGTCAGGAGGGTTCCGTTGCCGCAGGCGTAAGAAGGATCGAGGCGCTCACCGGAATGGGCGTGCTTAATTACATCAATAAGGCTAATCAGCTTATCATGTCCGTTGCAGGCGCTTTGAAGATCACAAATCCGAAAATGATGCTTGAGGCGGCGTTAAAAGCGGAAGCTACTATCCGCGCACAGCAAAAGGAGATCGACGAGCTCAACGCCAAGCTTGCGGCTTCAAAAATCGACGAGTACCTCAAAAACTCAACCGATGTATGCGGCGTGAAGGTAGTTACCGCCAATGTCGGAGACTCCGGAGCTGACGCGCTGCGCACTATGTGCGAAAAGGCTAAGAGCATTGCGCCCGATACTGCTATCGTACTTGCCTCTGTCAGCGACGGAAAGGTGACCTTTGCGGCAGGTTGCGGCAAACAGGCGATTTCTCTGGGCGCCAACGCCGGCAAGATCGTAAAAGCGGTCGCGCAGGCGGCAGGCGGCAACGGCGGCGGCAAGCCCGACTTTGCTATGGCAGGCGCGAAGGAAGCGGACAAAGTATCCGCAGCGCTTGCTTCTGCGGTTGATGCAGTAAGAGATTTGCTGAGCTGACCGTTTGAGGAATCTTGTTAAAACATTACAAAGTTCAAAATATATTATTGTATAATTGTACAGATAAAATTTTTTGAAAAGGCTTGAAGTTTTTTCGTGTTTATTGTATAATTAGGTTACTGAGATATTGAGATAATAGGTAAATCTATGTCTCGGAAAATATATTTTTTTAGGAGGCTAAAAAAAATGTTCAAAAAATTGGCAAGTATTGCGCTTGCCGCTTTGATGGTTACCGGTACTGCTTCGATCGCGAACGCTGCCGTTGCCGAAGAAGCGGTTGCCGCTCCCGCTGAGGAGGCAGTTGTTGGCGCAAACGATGACAGCGCTGTAGGAGCAAATGCGGGTTCCGATACCGGCGCCGGTTCAAAAATTTACTTTGAGGTTCCTTCTTTCTGGAACAACTACCAGGACATCCGCATTTATCTCTATGAGGTTGGCGGCGATCCTATTATCAAATGGAATTCCAAAAAGGGTAAGATGACCGACGAAGGCGGCAATAAGGTTTCCTTTGATATGTCAAAGTATCCTATGTCCGACAGCAAGAACTACGCTTGTATCTTCCTGACAAATACAGAAGCACAGACATGCGACCTGTTTATCGGTAATCCCTGTATCGGCGATACAGCTTACTGCACAGGTGAGAATAATAAGATCGAGAACACCGAGGACTCCAACAAAAAGAGTTGGGAGGTTAAGTGGAGAAACGCTGATCCCAACAGATGGGGCGTGCCTCTCGCAATCACTTCCATCGGTAACATCGTAGGTTCTGCTCTTCCTCCGGGACAGACCAAGTATGACCTCTTCCTGACCTTCCTTAAGGATACAGGTAAGAAGGGCGTTGACAACGCTGTTAAGTTCAACCACAAGAGCAAGCAGCAGACTATCGACGAGGCTGCAAAAACTCTCGGCTTAGGTAAAGACGACGTTAAAAAGGCTATTGAGGAGTCCGGCAGAAAAGCTCAGCTTGATTGGGATGAGAGAAAGTCCAGTCTTCCCGGCGGTTCCTCCGCAGGCAGCGGCGGCAGCTCAAACGGCGGCGGTAGCTCAAACGGCGGCAGCAGCTCAAACGGCGGCAGCAGCTCAAACGGCGGCAGCAGCACCACAGGCGGCGGCAGCAGCACTACAGGCGGCGGCAGCAGCACTACTGGCGGCAGCAGCACTTCAGGCGGCGGCAGCAGCACTTCAGGCGGCGGCTCCTCTACAGCAGGCGGCAGCACCGGTTCCGTAACTTCCGGTCAGGAAACCACTATCTTCTTCGTATTCGGCGGCGTAATGCTCGCAGCAGCAGGCGTTATCTTCCTCGCAAGAAAGAGAAGAGAGTTCTAATCAATCTTAGACAAATCAAAATCCATCGGTTTTTTGCCGGTGGATTTTTTTATGCTTGTATTATGATAACAGTATTTGTTTTATATATGTTGTTATCCGATAAAACAAAGGCTGCCCGGATGGACAGCCTTTTGATTAGCAGTTATGATTATCTCTTTCTTTCAACGTATGAGGTGTGGAGCAGTTCGTGTGCTAAGTGTGAACCGGGCTTCTCCAGATACTCGTCGTAGATAGCCTTGATCTCGGGATTCTCGTGGGACTTTCTGTAGGTAAGAGCCAAATCATCCTCATACAGCGCCTTTGCACGCAGTGCCTTGAGATCGGTGAAGTTGCGAACGTGACCGGGCTGAATGGGCTGACCGCCGCCGTTTACGCAGCCGCCGGGACAGCACATGACCTCGATGAACTGATAGGGAGACTCGCCTGCTCTGATCTGATCAAGCAGCTTTGCAGCGTTCTTCAAGCCTGAGGTTACAGCAACCTTGACTTCCTTGCCTGCGATGTTGTAGGTAGCTTCCTTGATGTCCTCGGTGCCGCGGACTTCCTTGTAGTCCACATCCTTCAGATCCTCGCCTGTAAGAACGTCGGCAACTGTACGGAGAGCAGCCTCCATAACGCCGCCTGTCGCGCCGAAGATGGTACCCGCGCCGGTGCCGATGCCCATGATGGGATCAAAGTCCTCGTCGGGAAGATCGGTGAACTGGATACCTGCGGTTTTGATCATCTTTGCAAGCTCGCGTGTGGAGATCGAAATATCGTTATCGGGCATACCGTCGCGTCCCTGGTCGTCACGCTTGATCTCAAACTTCTTTGCGATACAGGGCATTACAGATACTACAACTATATCCTTGGGGTTGATGCCGGTTTTCTCTGCATAATAGGATTTGATCATAGCGCCCTGCATCTGCTGGGGTGACTTACAGGTTGACAGATGCGGGATCAAATCGGGATAGTAGTACTCACAGAACTTGATCCAGCCGGGTGAGCACGAGGTGATCATCGGCAGAGTACCGCCGTTCTGAACACGCTGAATGAACTCGGTGCCCTCTTCCATAATTGTGAGGTCGGCGCCGAAGTTGGTGTCGAATACCTTGTCAAAGCCGAGCATTTTGAGCGCTGCAACCATCTTGCCCTTAACGTTAGAGCCGATGGGCATATCAAAGCATTCGCCCAGAGTTGCGCGGATAGAGGGAGCGGTGTGAACAACGACGTGCTTGGTGGGATCGGCGATAGCCTCGAATACCTTATCGGTGTCGTCGCGCTCAACCAAAGCGCCTGTGGGACATACAACTGTACACTGACCGCAGCTTACGCAGGCAACGTTGTCCAGTTCCTGATCGAACGCACAGCCGATCATGGAGTCAAAGCCGCGGTTGTTAGCGCCGATGACGGAAACATACTGCTGCTTACAAGCTGCTACGCAGCGACGGCAAAGGATACACTTGTTGTTGTTGCGCACCAGATGAAGAGTGCTGTGATCCTCTTTGCGGATGGGATCCTCTCCGCCCAAATACTTCTTCTCGTTAACGCCGTACTCAACGCAGAGCTTCTGCAGCTCGCAGTTGGTGTTTTTGGGGCAGGACAGGCATTTTTTATCGTGATTTGAGAGCAAAAGCTCCAGATTCATCTTTCTGTATTTGCGGATCTGAGGTGTATTTGTAAAGATTTCTGTACCCTCGCGGTCGATGGGATATACACAGGCAGCTACAAGGCTTCTCGCGCCCTTGACCTCGCACAGACACATACGGCAAGCGCCGATTTCGTTGATTTCTTTTAAATAGCAAAGGGTCGGAACTCTGATACCGAATTTGTGGCAGGCTTCAAGGATAGTGGTGTTTTTCTCGACCTGATAGTCTTTGCCGTTGATTTTAATATTCAACATTTCCATAGTATTCTCTCCTTTCCCTTAGCCTTTATAAATTGCTTTGAACTTACATGTATCAATACAAGCGCCGCACTTGATGCACTTGTTGGTGTCGATTTCGTAAGCTTCTTTCTTCTTTCCGGGAGCTACGTAGTCTGTTACGTGGATAGCGCCCGCGGGACACTTCTTAGCGCACATTCCGCAGCCGAAGCACTTGTCCTTCTCGATCGTGTAGGACAGCAGCTCCTTACATACGCCTGCAGGACACTTCTTGTCTACAACGTGAGCGATGTACTCGTCGCGGAAATAGTGCAGGGTGGACAGAACGGGGTTGGGAGCTGTCTGACCCAAGCCGCACAGCGAGTTTGCCTTGATGAAGTTGCTCAGCTCTTCCATCTCGTCGAGCATCTCGAGGGTGCCCTGACCCTTGGTGATCTTGTCGAGCATTTCAAGCAGTCTCTTGGTTCCTACACGGCAGGGAGTACACTTGCCGCAGCTCTCGTCAACGGTGAATTCAAGATAGAACTTGGCGATATCGACCATACAGTTGTCCTCGTCCATAACGATCAGACCGCCGGAGCCCATCATTGAGCCGATAGCCAGCAGGTTATCGTAGTCGATCGGAACGTCAAGGTGCTGCTCGGGGATACATCCGCCGGAGGGACCGCCTGTCTGAGCTGCCTTGAATTTTTTGCCGTTGGGGATACCGCCGCCGATCTCAAATACGATCTCGCGAAGTGTGGTACCCATGGGGATCTCAACCAGACCTGTGTGATTGATCTTGCCGCCGAGCGCGAATACCTTGGTACCCTTGCTCTTCTCGGTACCCATGGAAGCGAACCAGTCGGCTCCCTTGAGGATGATCTGTGCGATATTGGCGTAGGTTTCTACGTTGTTGAGGATAGTGGGCTTCTGATACAGACCCTTGACCGCAGGGAACGGGGGACGGGGACGGGGCTCGCCGCGCTTGCCCTCGATGGAGGTCATCAGCGCTGTTTCCTCGCCGCATACGAACGCGCCTGCGCCGAGACGAAGCTCTAAATCAAAGTCAAAGCCGGTGCCGAAGATGTCCTTGCCCAAAAGTCCGTATTCACGTGCCTGGTCGATAGCGATCTGCAGACGCTCTACGGCGATGGGGTACTCCGCACGAACGTATACACGACCCTGATTTGCGCCGATCGCGTAGCCTGCGATAGCCATTGCTTCGATCAGGGAGTGGGGGTCGCCCTCGAGTACGGAACGATCCATGAACGCGCCGGGGTCGCCCTCGTCGGCGTTACAGCATACATATTTTTGATCTGCGTCATTAGCCGCAGCAAATTTCCACTTTAAGCCGGTGGGGAAGCCCGCGCCGCCTCTGCCGCGCAAGCCGGAATCGAGGATAGTCTGGATGACCTCGTCGGGGGTCATTTCGGTGAGTACCTTTCCCAGAGCGGCGTAACCGTCCTGAGCGATGTAATCCTCGATCTTTTCGGGATCGATAACGCCGCAGTTGCGCAGAGCTACACGGCACTGCTTCTCATAGAAAGCAGTTTTGTTCAGGGACTTGATGGTGTTGTCCTCTACGGTCTCCTGATAGAGCAGACGGGTAACGATCCTGCCCTTTAACAGGTGCTCCTCAACGATCTCGGGGATATCGTCCACCTTAACCATTGAATAGAAGCTGCCCTCGGGATAAACGACCATGATGGGACCGAGCGCGCACAGACCGAAGCAGCCTGTGGTGATAACGTTGACCTCGTCCTTCAAGCCCTGTCTTTCGATCTCTTCCTTGAGCTTATTAACAATTGTCAAGCTGTTTGAGGAGGTACAACCTGTTCCGCCGCAAACCAGTACATTAGAACGATACATGCTTTTCCTCCTTATTACTCTTTCATGTCATCCATGGCGCCGATCGTGTACTCGGTCACCACGTTTTTATTTACAAGGTGGTCGTTCACGATCTTGGGAACCATCTCGGGAGCCACCTTGACATAAGTAACCTTTTCCTGACCCGGTATCTCAACCTCAACGACCGGCTCAAACTGACAGATGCCTATGCAGCCTGTCTGGGTTACGGTGATATCTTCCGTTAAGCCGCGCTTGGATATCTCTTCAACAAACGCGTTAAGCACGGGTCTTGCGCCCGCCGCGATTCCGCAGGTCGCCATGCCGACAAGCACGCGCGCTGCGTTGGGTTTTTCTTTTCTAAGATCGAGATCTGCTCTTGCCTTATCTCTGATTGCCTTTAATTCGGCTAAAGATTTCATAATTTCGCACCTCCGTATAATAATTGGGTTTGTTCTTCTAAATAGCTACCGATCCATTCCAGCACATCGGGGTTATCCAGACTGACGTCCTCCAGCACCTGCCTCAGCTCGCGAGTGTCAAGCGTAAAGGAATGCTCGTCGTTTGAGCGGATAAACACAAAGTCGATATCGGGATTGCACCTGATCAATATGGTGATCGTAGAGTTTATGTCCCCCAAAGGGGTCATATCCACATGGCTTTTCACGTAGCGGGCAGTGGTGGTCGTACCCTTGCCCGGTTCGGATTCAATGCTGAAGCTGCCGCCGGTTTGTTCGGCGCTGAGCTTGAACAGCGGAACACCCAGACCAACCTTGCGGGTGGTTCGTGTGGTAAAAAACGGATCGATCACCTGACTGACCTGCTCAGCAGTCATGCCGCAGCCGTCGTCTGCGATGGATATGGTCAGTGAATCGCTGCGCTCGCTTTCAGTCACCGTTATTGTTATCAAACGCGCGTCGGCTCTGACAGAGTTCTGCGCAACGTCCATAACGTTCAATGACAATTCACGCATTACGATTTTTGATATTTGTTAAGAATGTAGGGAACATCCTCTACAGTCAGTCTTCCGTAAACGTCGTCGTTGACGGTGATTACGGGAGCCAGACCGCACGCGCCAATGCAGCGGCAGGCTGTGAGCGAGAATTTTCCGTCGGGGGTGCATTCCTCCGCGCCGATACCAAGCTGCTCGGAAATCTTGTTAAGGATTTCGCCGGAGCCCTTTACGTAGCAGGCGGTGCCCAAACAAACCGAAATGTTGTATTTGCCTTTAGGTGAAAGCGCAAACTGTGAATAGAAGGTGGATACTCCGTATACCTCCTCAACAGATACGCCCAGTCCCTCTGCTACCATTGTCTGCACTTCAAGCGGCAGATAACCGTAGATCTCCTGAGCTTCCTGCAAAACAGGCATTACAGCGCCGGGATCGTCCTTGTGACGGGCGATGGCTTCTTTCAGCTTTGCTTCCTGCTCAGGTGTTCCCGCAAAGGGAATGTTACTGATTTTCTTTTGCATCGTTTTTCCTCCCTGAATAAGTTTTGTGCAGTTTGTATTATCCTGATATTTGAAAAAAATCCTGCGTTTTATCCGAGAATTCTAAAAGGTCTAAAACAATCGCACAACTATCAATCTGTATTATACCATGAATTCGTTTAAATGTCTACAATTAATTTACCTTTTTAATCCGAAATATTGACAAAATTTAAGGAAACGCGGATTATCCGGAGGTTTCCTTGTGTGTTTTTTATACTATTTTTATATTCTGAAAAACAAGCTCTCAGCTGCTTATCCGGGCGTCAAGAGCTTTGATGACCGCTTCGGCAGTGAGCTCGTCGAGCGTCAGCGTGTTCTCCGCGTCGCGCATGTTTTCAAGGTAATGCGCGTCGGAGCAGCTGACGATATTCATATCATTCAGTACGGGGTGCTTTTTCAGCAAATCCGGGAGCTTTGTTTTGTCCGCGACCTCGGCGGTGACAAAGCCGCAGGCAGGGTCTATCTCTCCGAGCACTGCGAGTATCGAGAGGCTGTCGCGGTCGATGTGCGCAGGATAGCATATGCCGCCGAAGCGCTTTACCTCGCGGTAAACCTCCGTGATCGGAATAAAGCTTGCCGGCAGCAGCAGGTGCTCGATCTCTCCGACTTCTTCATCAAGCTCGTTCATAATGACCTGTCTGCCGTAGATCTCTTCTTTATTTTTGATTTTGATTCGGTGTGAGTCAACATATTCATTCCACTCCAGCGCCGCTTCAAGGCAGGGGAACAGGCAGACCGCGTGGATATCCTCGGCGGTAGTCAGCTCCATGCCCGGAATGACCAGCACTCCGTTTTTTTCGCCTGCTCGCATGGTCGCTTCGCAGTTCAGACAGGTGTTGTGGTCAGTGAGGGCGATCACGTCAAGCCCGAGGAGGCTCGCCATTCCCGTGATGTTGTTTGGAGTCATGTCCATGTCGCCGCAGGGTGACAGGCAGGAGTGAAGATGAAGGTCGTAATAGTATGACATCGGCTTACAGCAAATTGCTCAGACTCGCCGCGACCTCGTAGGCGGTAGCGTCGGTGGTGAGGATATTCACTCCGTGGATCTCAGCCTTGCGTCTCGCTTCTTCATCGAGGGGCGCGTTCTCAACCAGCACGATGCAGCTGACGTCGGCAAGCGTAGCTACGGCGATCGAGTTGATGTTGCCCATCACGGTCAGCCATGCGCTGTCGGCAGGAGCTCTGCTCATTACCCAGCTTAGCAGATCGCCGATGTAGCAGTCCCTGATCTCGCGGTCCGGCTCGTCGCCGTTAAGGATTTTCATATCAAATCTTTTAGCGAATTCCTGTACTGTCATAATAAAACCTCTTTATATCGTGTTTTTCAGTTGATCGTAAACGTTTTGGATCTTGGCTTTAAGGCGGTGGATACAGTCGCTTTCCTTAGCCTTGCCGCGCACCATATCCTCAGCCATGGCGCGGCAGGTGGGAGCGCCGCAGGAGCCGCAGTCCAGCCCGGGCAGACCTGCCAGTATCCCCTCCATCTCGGACATCATGCTCATCGCTTTAACGATGTCCTCGTCGAGGCGGTAAATGTCCGCGTCATATTCAAGCTCGTTTTCCCACATCATCTTGCTTATCTGATCTTCTTCGAGGTGGTTCATCGAAACGGGCAGGTATTTTCTCAGAGTGCTGATGCGTGCTCTGGCGACATATGGATTTTCCACAGTGAGAACACCGCCCACGCAGCCGCCGGAGCAGGCGTTAAGCTCGATGAATTCCACGTCGCGGATATGCTCGTCCTCAAGCTCCTCGAGCACGCGGATGACGTTTTCGATGCCGTCGGCAGCTAAGTATTTATCGCCGAGCATCGCCGCCGCTTCTCCGCCCGAGGTCGCCCAGCCTATGCCGATCAAGCCCGACTGCGAGATGTTTTCCACCTCGGTGAGGTGATCCATGGCAAGGGTCAGCTCAGGATAGATTTTTGATATCGCGATCGCGCCGTCAACTGCGGAGGATTCCGAGTAGTTGGGCGAATGGATCTCCGTTACCTTTGCGGGGCAGGGGGTTATGAAAAATACGCCGATCTCTTCCGAGGACAGTCCTGTTTTTTTCATTGCCTCACGGCGTGCGATCCTCGCGGTGACCTCCATGGGCGCTTTAAGCGGCATAACGTTGTCGCACAGCTCGGGGAAACGGGTTTTGATCAGCCTGACCACAGCCGGGCAGGCTGAACTGATTATCGGCTTGTTCAGCTTGTTTTCCTTTATGAGCTTGCGTGTAGCTTCGCTGACAAGCTCCGCTCCGCGCGAAACCTCAAACACGTCGTCAAAGCCGATTTTTTTAAGCCCCGTCAGTACGATGTCTACGTTGTCCAGACGGTTGAACTGTCCGAACAGCGCCGGGGCAGGGATAGCTACCTTGTATTTGTAGCCCTGTATTTCTTCAAGGGTCGAGGTGTGCGCCTTCTTTGCGTGATGAGGGCAGATCCTGATACACTCGCCGCAGTCTATACACCGCTCGGAAAGGATCTTTGCCTTGCCCCCGTGTACCCTGATAGCCTCCGTGGGGCAGCGCTTCAAGCAGTTTGTGCAGCCGCAGCAAAGATCGGCCTCCAGCTCGACCGAGTGAAAGTATTTATTCATGCTTACTCCTTATTGCGGAACATTGACCGTCAGATACAGCTTTGTTCCCTCGCCTATGGTGGTGTCTATGCGCATGCTGTCGGTGTATTTTTTGATATTGGGCAGTCCCATTCCGGCGCCGAAGCCCAGTGTGCGCACGTTGTCGGGCGCTGTGGAAAAGCCTTCCTGCATCGCCTTGTCAACGTCGGGTATGCCCGGTCCCTTGTCGGCGAGCAGGACCTCGATACGGTCGGGATAGATATCAACGTCGCAGTAACCGCCCTCGGCGTGGATGACCATGTTGATTTCCGCTTCATACATGGCGATAGCCACACGGCGGATAACGTCTCCGTTGAATCCGAGAGATTTCAGGCGCTTTTTGACCGAGCCGCTCGCTTCGCCGGCGCGGGTAAAATCCTCGCTTGAAACCTCATAGTGAAGATGAATTGCGTTGCTCATACCTTTGTTCCTCCCGACAGTCCGTTTGTGTACAGAAGACCGCAGGCGGTAAACATTCTATAGCGAGTTTTCAGCAGGGTGATACCGCGGCTCTTTGCCAGATCGACTATACCTTTGTCGGGATCCTTGCCGCGCACGAACACGATGCACGCCATGTCCATCATCTCGGCGGTGCGCACCACCTGAGGGTTTACAAGTCCGGTCAAAAGCACGGACTGATCCTTAACGAATGCGAGCACGTCGCTCATCATGTCGGAACCGCAGGCGGTTTTGATCTCCTGTTGCAGATCGCCTTCGCAAATAACGTCTCCTTCAAGAATATCAATAATGTCTTTTACAATCATATAATTACTTCCTTTCCGAGCAGATAGTCAAAGGTTTCTTGATAACCGACAAAAGCCGAAAACGGCGCGGTATCTCCAAATAATTATATCATATTTGTTTGACAAGTACAATTAGCAATATTTATATAATAATCGGATTTTTTTGACATATTTGTCATATGGGAAACGGCAGGGGATTTATTTATCGAATAATCATTTTCGCTTACTATAGCTTTCGGAAAATTCAAAATATGCAGACTAAAACGGTCAGGCAGGAGAAGTACCCTGTCTGACCGTTGTGTTATTTATCAATAACCGGTTTCTAAATCACTTTGTCACCGTTTGAATGTATTTGTCATAGCCTGTCCAGCCGGAGGTGTAGCGGTTCAGGATACCGGCGTCGGCGCCGTTCACCTTACCGTCGCGGTTAAGGTCTGCGGCGTCCATGTCCTTGATCTTATCGGCGTAGCCTTCCCAACCCGAGGTATAGCGGTTGAGCAGACCCGCGTCCGCGCCGTTTACCTTGTCGTCACCGTTCACGTCGCCGGTAACAACCGTTTGGGATTCTGTCTCTATAAAGGCAAAACCATTTTCGTTGGCATAGGCTTCCGCCGCGCTGCCTTTCTTACCGTAAATGGTGAAAGAATCAACTTTTTTATATTTATAATTATCAATGTCAAAGTAGTAGCCAAACGCTTTTTCGCCGATGTTAGTCACACTGTCGGGGATGGTGACGCTTGTCAGTCCCGTGCAGTCGTTAAACGCATTATTGCCAATGCTTGTCACACTGTCGGGGATGGTGACGCTTGACAGTCCTGTGCAGCCACAAAACGCAAAAGAACCAATGCTTGTCACACTGTCGGGGATGGTGACGCTTGTCAGTCCCGTGCAGCCGGGAAACGCACAATCGCCAATACTTGTCACGCTGTCGGGAATGACTAAATCAGTAACAAGTTCATTATTCAAATAGAGCTTATTCGCATTGTATAAGGGATTTGCAGAACTGTCACCAAATGAAATACTGCACCACGCGGCAAGATCACGGATGTATACGCCGGTCAACTCCCAGCAGCCGGTAAACGCTTCATAGCCGATACTCGTCACGCTTTCGGGGATGGTAACGCTTGTCAGTTCCGAGCAGTTGCAAAACGTTTGAAAAGCGATACTTGTCACGCCGTCGGGGATAGTGACGCTTGTCAGTCCCGTACAGTCGCTAAACGCTTGTTCGCCGATATACG
The DNA here is from genome assembly GCA_902790475.1 of uncultured Ruminococcus sp. Taxonomy (GTDB): domain Bacteria; phylum Bacillota; class Clostridia; order Oscillospirales; family Acutalibacteraceae; genus Ruminococcoides. The sequence continues at coordinate 56,450 of CADASG010000002.1, forward strand.
TCACGCTGTCGGGGATTGTGACGCTTTTCAGTCCCGTGCAGTATTCAAACGCATTGTTGCCAATGTTCGTCACGCTGTCGGGGATTGTAACGCTTGTCAGTTTCTTGCAATCGTAAAATGCATAACTGCCAACGCTCGTCACGCCGTCCTCAATAACAACGCTTGTGACCCGATCGCCCCACGGAGTCTCACGATAGAAATAATTCCCCATGATACCGCTGCCGCTGACAGTCAGTGTGCCGTCATCATCCAGCGTCCAAGTGCAATCGCCTGTGGTGCCGCTTTCACCGACGTCGCTGTTTGTTTCCGCCGCGAACGCAGTTACGGGTAAGGATGTCACCGCACTGCAACACAGCAGCACGGACAGCAGTATCGCCGTGATTTTTCTCATTGCTTTTGTCATATGATCTCCACCTTTTGAATTATGCGCGGCGTTTTGTAAATGCCGCATAGGTATGGTATATTCCATGCTTTTATAATATCACATTAATGTCATGTACGCAATCCAAATTTTAGTCATGATTTTTGGTGGATTTATACAAATAGGTGCGGTTGTCGCTTGATTTTAGTGTTTGATGAACATTTCTCTTATCATGTTGGGGCGAACCCATGTGTTCGCCCTCTGCGCCGACGCTGGTTCCCCGTTCGTACGTCGATAGGAGCAGAATCGTTTGTTCTGCGCACAACGGCGCACACGCAGCCGCACCCCTACAAAATCAGTGAAATGTTTGTTGAAGAAACTACGGTAAGGCGGTGAACAAAAAGGCTCCTTTAATAAAGGAGCTGTCAGCGCAGCTGACTGAGGATTCCTGAGCCGCTTTTTCACTAACGTCCGTTTTGTCCTAATGGATTTTGACGTTAGGTAATATCGAATATTGTTCAACATAAAGATAACCTTCTGCCGTGTAAATCCTCCGTCGCGCCTTTAGGGCGCGCCACCTCCTTTGACAAAGGAGGCTTTCGGTGCGGCGACATACGTTTTTTTCTTGTCCGCATGTCGATAAGAACAGACCGTTTAGCGTAACAACCGCGGACGCGCAATGCGCGCCTCTACAAAACCAATGAAATGTTTATTTTAAAACTACTGTAAGGCGGTGAACCAAAAAGCCTTCTCTTGGGAGCAATGTCAACAACTTAAGCTCTATCGTTTTGATGGTATTTAACAGAATGATGTTTTTTAGTGCGTGGGAAAGAGCGGTTGGGTCTAATGGGAAC
>CADASG010000003.1 GCA_902790475.1 uncultured Ruminococcus sp.
TTCGTCAGACCGAGAGTTTGCCTTAGGCTTACTTCAGATTCCGCTTCACAACGGACACCCTTGCCCTCAGCTAACACTTCCTACTGCCAAGCGTGTAGTAGACTTTCACCACCAAGTTACTGCCCATTCTGGGCAAACACGAAAACGGCTTCTTACACAAATCGGTAAGAAGCCGCTGTTTCTATTGATATATTTATCATAATAATGTATAATGATAAAAAAATGAAAAGAGGAGCGAATATGTCGGACAACCAATTACTTCGCAAAAGAATAAACTTTTACGGTCGTGTTCAGGGTGTTGGGTTCCGTTATACAGCGTTTCAGGCAGCCCGTGAAGCAAAAGCGACAGGCTGGGTGCGCAACGAATTCGACGGCTCCGTAACCATGGAGATACAGGGGAGAGAGGAGCAGATCGACCGCGTTCTGCAAACGATGCAGTCAGCCAAATATATTCGCATCAACCGAATGGAATGTCAAACAATAAACCCGGTTGCCGATGAAAAAAAGTTTGGAGTTCGCTGAGTTACGGTAAAATATGTCCTGCGCACTGATAAAGCCGATACCATTCATCTCGCGTCAAAGTGATCTCGGGCGCTTTTGCGACTTCGCTGATACGGTACGGATTCATGGTTCCGGCGATGACCTGGATTTTGGCAGGATGGCGCAGGATCCAAGCTGCGGCAATGGCGGTTTTTGAGACCTCATACTTTGCGCAGATCTCGCCCAGCGCCCAGTTAAGATCGGGGAATAACTCATTTTTGTCGATAAACGCGCCGTGAGGTCCCTGAAACGGCGACCACGCCTGAACGGTGATATTATTCATGCGGCAGTAATCGAGCACTCCGCCGTTGCGGTCGATCGAGCCCTCGGTTATCATATTTGCTTCTATGCCCGATGAAATCATACTTGACGACTGGATACTCAGCTGCATCTGGTTGAGGATAAGCTCCTGTCTGACGTACTTTTTAAGCAATTCTATCTGTGTCGGTTTGTGGTTGGATACGCCGAAATAGCGAACCTTTCCCTTTTCTTCAAGCTCGTCAAAGGCTTTTGCGACTTCCTCGGGTTCTGTCAAAGCGTCGGGACGATGCAAAACCAGCACGTCAAGATATTCCGTGTTCAGACGTTCCAAAATGCCGTCTACGGACTCAATGATATATTCATAGGATAAATCGTAGTAGCGGTGGGGAATGATGCCGCATTTTGACTGAATGATGATATCCTCGCGTTCAATGCCGAGCTCTTTTATTCCGTGAGCAAAACAGCGCTCGCACTCACCTTCGCCGTAAATATCCGCGTGGTCAAAGAAATTGATGCCGATCTCAAGGCAGTGTTCCAAATAGTCGGCGACCTCCGTTCCTTCCAATTCGGAAATACGCATACAGCCTAAGCCGATCATAGGAACTTCAAGAGCGGTATTGCCAAGCTTCATCTTTTTCATAAAATTCACCAACTGTTCATTTTTCTTTAGTATAACATTAATAAAATTATCTGTCAATAATTATATCAATATATCTATATATTTATCGGAGGAAACGACTAATGCCAAGGGAGCTCAGCTATTCTCAAAACGTTGAACGCAGCATTGTGAAAACATATCGCAAAACGATTTGGAATCCGTTTATTCGCGCGATAAAGCATTATCGCCTGATATCTCCAAACGACCATATCGCGGTATGTATCTCAGGCGGCAAGGATTCTATGCTGCTTGCAAAGCTGATGCAGATGCTGCAGCGACACAGCGAGTTTCCTTTTTCACTCACATATTTGGTGATGGATCCGGGATATAATCCGATCAACCGCCGCAAAATCGAAGAAAACGCGCGCCTTTTGGAGATCCCCGTAACCGTCTTTGAAACCGATATCTTCGACGTTACCGATAAAACAGACAGATATCCCTGTTATTTGTGCGCTAAAATGCGGCGCGGTCATCTTTATAACCGCGCCAAACAGCTCGGCTGTAATAAGATCGCATTGGGACATCATTTTTCCGATGTGATCGAGACGACCGTACTTTCAATGTTCTACGGCGCACAGCTCCAGGCTATGATACCGAAGCTTCACAGCACTAATTATGAGGGCATGGAGCTTATCCGACCGCTTTATTGTGTTCACGAGGAAGCGATCATCGCGTGGCGCAATAAAAACGGGCTTGATTTTTTGCAGTGCGCCTGCCGCTTTACCGAACAAAACGCGCAGCATGAGGACGGAATAGGGGAGAGCAAGCGTCAGGAGATCAAACTGTTGATAAAAGAACTGAAAAAAAATAACCCAAATATTGAAAAAAGTATTTTCAACAGCATCCATAACGTTCACATAGATACGTTTATCGGCTACAAATCCAAGGGTGTTCATCACAGTTTTCTTGAAAACTATGATTAATACAATTATTTACGGCAGTGCGTCTTTAAATAGAAGCACTGCCGCAGTTTTATACTTTTATTATTTTGCTTTGTCGGAAATGCAGGCGTCAAGCGCTCTGATGATACCTTCCTTATCCATTTTCCTTCCGATAAATACCAGCTTGTTGATCCTGTCGCCGTAAACAGGATCCCATTCTGCGGCAATATCCGGATTCATAGCGAGGATCTCCTTTTTATCCTCTTCGGGCAAAGCCGCGATCCAGTCGCCGTCGTCGGTGGCGGTTTTTTGTTTACCGCTTTGCTCAAAGATATAGGCAACATTCGGATTCTCAATGATCCAGAACAGTCCCTTTGCGCGGATCACCTCTTTAGGCCAGCTTTGGAAAATAAACGCTTCAAACTTGTCCTTGTCGAAGGGTTTTACATTTTGATATACAAAGGTAGAGATACCGTATTCCTCGGCTTCACCTTCGTCATGATGGTGATGATGATGGTGGTGACCGTGGCTTTCATGCTCATGTTCGTGATGTTCGTGCTCATCGTGATCATGCTCGTCGTGGTCATGCTCATGCTCGTGATGATGATCATGCTCCTCATGATCAAGATCCTCGGAATTCTCACCGTCAAGTTCCATTGCTTTTACCCAGCCTGCGCTCTGAATGATTTTCCTGTAGTCAAAATTGCCTGTGGAAAGCACTTCCTTAACATCGATCTTACCGTAATTTGTTTCGATGATCTTCGCGTCGGGCTGCAGCGCTTTTATTACCGCCAGCACGTCGGCTTTTTCCTGATCGGTTATATCATCGACCTTGTTGAGAATGATGGTTGTGCAGTATTCGATCTGCTGGATCAGCAGGTTCTCAATGTCTTCTTCATCGAGATCATCCTGCATCAGCGACGCACCTGCGCCGAATTCATCAGCCATTCTTTTTGCGTCAACGACCGTGGTTATACTGTCAAGATAAGCGACCGCAGGCAGCTGTGCGTTCGGATCGCTGCCGTCAAGCATACAAATAGAACCGGCGATAGGTCCGGGCTCACAAATACCCGACGCCTCGATCAAAATATAGTCAAATCTACCGGAACGCGCAAGCTCCACGATCTGTTTCATCAAATCCACTTTTAGAGTGCAGCAAATACAGCCGTTGGAGAGAGGTACCAAATTTTCATCTTTCTGTGTTACCGCACCGCCCTTGGCGATCAGGGAAGCGTCAATATTTACTTCGCCTATATCATTTACAATGACCGCGACCTTGTAACCGTCCTGATTGGCAAGAACATGATTGAGTACAGTGGTTTTTCCCGCGCCTAAATAACCTGTCAGAAGCGACACGGGAATACGTTTATCTTTTTTTTGAAACATGTTATCCTCCTAAAATGTGCTTTTCACCATTTATAATAACTCTAAAAGCAAAAAAATTCAAGTAAAAGAATTCATTTTTTGCAAAAACGGTTGTGCAGCCAAATTACCCCGAAGCTCAGCGCAAGCGTTGCGGCAAACATGACCGCCAGTGAAACCGGCCAGGCTCCGTTTCTGTTAAAGGTGTAAAAGTCCATCCAACCGCCGTTTGCGAAACCGATAAAGACTACCTGCGTCAAATAGACGGCGGCGTAAATGAGCATTGGAATAATGCCGTACAACGCGTATCTCAGCGGCAGCTTACCGTGACCGTCTAAAAAAACAAAGGTGATAAGCGAAAGAAGCGGAGCGACGGCGTGCATATGCGACCCCGTTCCGCCAAACAGCAGCTCAAAACCGTAAACCGGCAACAGCAGGAACAATACGGTAAAAAAGGTCAGCTGTAGAGACACCGTTCCCATCAGCTTGATTGCGGAGATAACCCACGGCATTTCACTAAGCTTTCCGCGAAGCACCGCGATATTGCATACAGCAGTTAGCAATGCACCGACCGCCGCTAAAATGTTGCTGTCTGTTGTAAAGAATATAAACTTTTCCGCGGGGGTCTTGACCTCCGGCGTCAGATTTCCCAGGAAATAAGATATTATTACTGCGGATGTCAGTGCAAATAAGATTAAATTGAGAATAACGGACGCAATTAGTTTTCTGTTGTTCATATGCCCTCCTGTTTACTGTTTTTGTATTCGCTGGGAGTTACCCGATATTTGTCGTAAAATGCTCTTGTAAAATATGAAAGGTTGTTGAAACCGCAGGCAAAGGCAGTTTCCGAGATCGACGCGTCGCGTTCGCAAAGCTTCTCTCCTGCAATTTCCAAACGATAGTTTTTAACATACTGCGCAAAAGAGGTACCTGTCAGCTGACGGAAAATTTTTGAAAAATGGCTTGCGGAAAAATTACTGATGTACGCCGCCTGCTCTACGGTTATTTTTTCCTCATAATGCTGCCTTATGTATTCGAGTGTTTTTTTCAGCTTATCATGCAGAGTGATAACATACCGATCTTCCGTATCTGTCGGCAAGCAGTTTAGACAAACATGATGCATGATACCGAACAGACAGCTTTTTATCAGCATTTCAGAGCCGGTACCGCTGCCCCTGCATATTTCCAAAAGCTGCATGATATAGGGGAGGATCGAGCGGTTTAATTCGCTGTCTCGCGGTATAAAACGGGGTGTGAGCACTTTTTGGGAATACAGAGGTTCTAAGTATTTTTGATAACACAGATCTCCGCTTTGGCTTTCCAGTAAAGAGAAACGGTAAAGAATGGTGTAGTAGCTCGCGTGCTCATTTCCGAATTGGTTTATAGCGTGGATCATCTGCGGCTGAACAAGCGCGATATCTCCGCTTTTAAGAACAAAATCATCGTTTTGTATGGTAGCGCTCATAACTCCGCTGCTGACATATATTATTTCCATTTCGTCATGCCAATGCAGCGGAAATCCGCTAATTCTCTCGGGTAACATCGCACCGTATAACGCAAACGGAAAAGACAGCCTGCCGTGAAGCTTTGTCTCGTGTATCGCAGACATGATCTCACCTCATAATCGTTTTGTGTTAAAAGAACAGCTAATATTATTAGTATTATAACGCAAAAAAATGTATAATACAATATATATAATCAAAATTTTTCGACATTTTATAATGAGCTATTATGCTTTCGTGGGAGAAGAGTTATGAATATAGCTGCTGTTTCACACAGAACAACTATTGAGTACAGTTACGCGTTAAATGAAAATACCGTTGTCGTCAACCTCAGAACCGCCAAGGATGTTGACAGTGCAACGCTTATTTATGAGGATCCGTTTATTCATGAACTTAGACACGAAAAAAAGTGGACGGGCAAACCGCTTGAAATGCAGGTACTTGCGGAGCTGCGCGACCATATTATCTGGACAGCCCGTGTATCGCCGCGCTATAAGCGGCTGCAGTATTATTTTGAGATTCACGGAAAAGGGGATACCTATGCTGTATACGAGAACACGATCCTTCCCCTTGCCGAAGCTGAAAAAATCTCCCGTCAGTTTTTTAAATACGCGTGGATGAATTCTTCGGATATCATAAAACCGCCCGAGTGGGTCAGGGATACCGTGTGGTATCAGATCATGCCCGATCGTTTTTGCCGCGACAGTGAAGCGCCGAGCGATAACAAATTTCGCAAATGGGGTGATTTTGAAGATCCTGAATGGAACGATGTTTACGGAGGCACGATAAAAGGGATCACTCAGCGGCTGCCGTATTTAAAGGCTTTGGGGATAAGCGGACTATATTTGACTCCTATTTTTCTTTCAAATTCAAGTCATAAATACAATACCTTTGACTATTGGAAGGTCGATCCCGATTTCGGCACGGAAGAGGATCTGACAGAGCTGATTTCCAAAGCTCATGAAAACGGCATACGTGTCATGCTCGACGCGGTGTTCAACCACTGCGGTCACGAGTTTTTTGCATGGAAGGACGTTTTTGAAAAAGGCAGAGCTTCAAAATATTACGACTGGTTTTTTATCAATACCGATGATTTCGCAAAGTTCAAGTTTACAACAGAGGACGCTCGTTACTACACATTCTCGTTTTGGGCGCCCATGCCTAAGCTGAACACCAACAATCCCGAGGTTGTAGGGTATTTTACCGATTTATGTGTACACTGGGCTAAGGATTGGCATATAGACGGGATTCGCTTTGACGTCGGCGACGAGGTATCTCACAGCTTTATCCGTCGTTTGAACGATACAGTTAAGCGTGTAAACCCCGATATATTCTTTTTGGGTGAGATATGGATGGATTCCATAAGCTGGCTCGGCGGCAATGAATACGATTCGGTCATGAATTACCCTTTGCCCGAGTGTATCAACGATTTCTGGAAAAATACTCAGCTTACTTTTACCGATTTTATTTACGGGTTGAATTATTGCCGAACCTTATATCCCGAGCAGATCACAAATTCACTTTTTAATTTTCTGGATACTCACGATACTCCGCGTGTTGCCGAAATCAGCCGCAGCGAGGATGAGCTGCTTCAAAAGCTCGCTGTACTGATGACAATGCCCGGTACGCCGAGTCTGTATTACGGAACGGAGATCGCCATGAAAGGAACGCGTGAACCGTACAACCGCAGGACTATGCCTTGGGACGATATTAACAGCGGCAAGTATGATGAAATCAAGTCGAAAATCGGCGCTTTGATCCAACTTCGCAATAACAACAGTGAGCTGAAAAGCAACGATTTTACTTTTATAAATGACCCGGAACAGCAGAGAATCATTCACTATGTAAAATCAAACCGTATCCATGTATTATTGAACTGTTCGTCGAATGATTATCACATAAAAGAAAAGAATATAAAAACACTTTACCGGAATTTATATTCCGACGGTGTTTTGAACGCAAACGGAATCTTGATTTTTGTTTGCGCGTGACAATAAAAAAGGAGGATTTGGCAATGAAAAAAATCTTAGCAATTTTCCTAAGCGCGTCTCTGTTATTATCCGCAGTACCAGCCGTTTTGGCTCAGGAGGAAGAGGAAACCGAGGTTCCCTCCGCTCAGATCTCATTTGAAACGGAACCGGCGCTGTACGCTCACGCGGTTGCAGGTGCCGATGACGCGGAAGCTTGGCAGCAGTGGCAAAGCATTCATGACGAAAGCTTCATCTGTGAGAATCCAAGCGAAAAGTACTTTTTCCTGCCTTGTTCGGCAGACAGCAGTAAGGTTGAGCTTTTCAACGCGTTTGGGTTTGATATTATCTTTAACGGGGTAGTGATCGAGCCTGAAAACAGCGCGGTCGTAAACTATGAACCTGATACCGCTTATTCTGTAGCAGTTGACGAGCAGGGTTATTTCACGGTGAGATTCATGAAATCAAATGCAGAGGCTGCTGTTTACATCAACAACAGCAATGCAGACAAAAACGGCACGGATTTGATGTCATACCTCAATGCGGACAAGGAGAACAGTGCCAAAGCAACGGGAGCGGTCGTCAATCCTGACGGAGACATAGATAACACTACGATCAAAAAAATCAAAGGCAGAGGAAATACCACATGGTCTAAGCCGAAAAAGGGTTATAATATAACCTATGATAAGAAAGTATCTGTCGGCGGAATGAAAGGCACAAAGAAGTATTCGATCCTTGCCAATTATCAGGACGATTCTCTTTCCCGCAACCGCTTTCTCTATGATCTGTCCGACGCGGTAGGTATGCCTTATGCCTCCGATTCCCGCTTTGTCGATTTCTATGCAAACGGATTCTATTGGGGCTCTTACCAGATGTGTGAAAAAATCGAGGTCGGTTCATCCTCACTGATAGATGATTTTGAGGAAACCGATTATCTGAACGAGGACGGCACAGTAAAAGAGGATTTCCCCTTTGTTTGTGAAGTAGACCCCAATTCAAGCGAAGAGGACTACACCCTAAAGTCAAGCAGCGGTTTGAGCATTACGATCAAAGCTCCGGAGATCGCGCCGGGGGAGACCGGTTATGACGAAGTAAAAGCCTATGTAAAGCAGAAATTCGACGATTTCTACAGTCACACTACCTCGCGCGGCAAGGTGGAAGAAGTTGCCGATGTTGACTCACTGACAAAATTCTGGCTGATAAACGAGCTTGGAAAAAACTGGGATTCGGGCGTTGCGAGCACCTACTTCACCTACAAGCAGGATGAAAACGGTAATTATAAATTTTACGGTTCTCCTGTTTGGGATTACGACAACTCTCTCGGTAACGCAAACGGTATCGACAGAGAGCTTATGAGCTACCCGGTCTATGATTACACCGAATACACAGGCTGGTGGTGCAGCTTCAAAGGAAAGAGCTCAGGCAAAAAAACGAGCACCAATATCATCAACCGTCTTTCTCAGAACCGCACGATCACAGAGGCTGCTCCGAAAATATGGTTTGAATGCTTTGTTCCTGCAATCAATCATTTCTCCGGCGAAAAGGTGAACTTGGATCTCGATAAAGAGTTTTACTCAGCGGATACCTACTTCAATTATATTAAAGACAGCGCCGAAATGAATTACAGAAGCGGCTGGCTGCTTAATACAGGCTCTTGGATCGCCGATCACTCATCTCTTTACAAGGCTTCTTTTGACGCCGTATCGCAAAAAATGACCTTTGGTAATCAAATAACAAGTTATCCGGATAGTTTCATTGGTATGTACGATTATGCCCGTGACTGGATGATCAGCAGAGCCGCGTGGATCTCCGAACAGTTTGCGGAAAGCTATTCTCCTAAAACCGTACTTATGGGAGATGTTACGCAGAATAATGATATCAAAATTGATGACGCGTCCGAGATCCAGCGAAGCTTGGCTTCAATGCTAACTTTGGAGAAAACAGCCGAATTCGCGTCTGATACAAATAACGACGGTAAGATCACCATTGACGATGCTACTGCACTACAGCGCTATCTCGCGTCATATCCCACAGGAATCGGCATAGTCGGAAAAACCGTAATATACGGATAAACAAAACCTCTCCCTGAACACATCGGGGAGAGGTTTTTTATAAGCATTACTTTTTTGTTTTTTTGTACGCTTCGTAATACGCGCATAAAAGAGAGTAAAATTCCTGACGATCCATTTGCAGCTTCGAGTCATTGAAATCGCTTTCTATTTCTATGTTATCAGATGTTTGATACAGTGTAAAAGCATTTCCGCTGAACTGTTCGTCATTTGACTTTACAAACCGCTTGATTTTTTTTAAAAAACTCCGTTCCGCTAACAGAAATTCAGCCATCAGCGAATACTGCGGATCCGAAAACAGCATAACCGGGTAGGACTTGACGTCCTCAACTATTTCAATTTTATAATCAATCATGGTCAGTCTCCTTCATACACTGGATAAGCTGTGGTGATCTTCTTGTTGTTATCCAAATACATATCGATTTCAAGGTTTTCGTAATAACCGATCCACAGCGAACCTCTGGGATTTTTACTGTCATTTACAGCTACCTTGTATGCGACGTTTATCGCGTCTACCACCTGCTGGGGAGTCCAGCTTTCGGGATAAAAGGAGCTGAAACCGTTTTTGCGAACATTTTTGACCTTGACCTTTGCGGTAAAAACTCCGTTTTCATCTGTATCGCTTCTGGTTCCGTCAATGATGCTTCCCTTGCTGTCGGACACCATGGAGTAGTGATAACCGGTCGCGTTTCCTTTGGCGTTGATGGTTCCGTCAAAAATATGCTCCAGAGTCTTTTTTGCAAAGTTATCGGTATTTTTTAAACGGTAAATATCACTCATAGTGTATTCGCCGCTGTTGCTTTCCTCAGACTTGCTGTTCTGAGCGGAACTCGTTTTTGAGCTTTCTTTCGCAGCTTCCGTGGCTTCCGAGGATTTCGAGGATTTATTATTATTGAGTATGCCTGAAACTTCCTCGTTTACTGCGCTGTTGATAGCGGAAGCGCCTTCGTTCACTGCGCTGTTGACCGCTGAGGCTCCTGCCTCTTTTAACTTTTCTCCGATCTCGCAGCCGGTGCTGAAAAATGACAAAGCAAGTATCATTGACAAAAGTAATGCTGTGTATCTTTTTTTCATCATAAATCACTCCTTTTGTTATATCATAACATAATTCTTTCACTAAATCAATTCACTTATGATAATATTTGATACTAAAAATCCTTTTGTCGTCAGACAGGCTCGGCTTTCGTCAAGCTCCATCAAGTCTTGTTTGGAAAACTGTTCGGCTTTCCTTAAAAAATCTGAGGGAACGGGGGAAGCGTAGCGCCGTTCATATTCCGAAAAGCGCAGACCTTCCTTTAATCTCAGCGCAAGCATAATATATTCGCTGCTGTCTCCTCCTGTACCGTCGTCTATGATCTTGCGGTTATAGTAATCCTGAGTGTTTCTGCCGTAATAAAACCTTTTTCCTTCATAGAACGAATGAGCCGAGGGACCTATACCGAGATATTCTCCGCAACGCCAGTAGTTTAAATTGTGCTTTCCTTCATAGCCTTTTTTAGCGAAGTTAGAGATCTCATACTGATCATAGCCGTAACGACCCAAATAATCCACAGCAGCCAAATACAAATCTGCTTGCATATCCTCGTCGGGCAGTTTTAATTTTTCTTTTATAGAATAAAATTTTGTTCCCCGTTCAATTTTCAAAAGATAAGATGAAATATGCTTAACTTCACACTGAGCGCAAAAATCTATTGATAGTTTTAGGCTTTCAACTGTCTGAAAGGGAACGGCTATCATCAAGTCGAGTGAAACATTGTCGATCCCCGCGCTTACGGCACGCTGTGTAGTAAGCTTTGCTTCCTGCGCCGTGTGTATTCTTCCAAGGGTTTCCAATTCCCTCGGCACCGCGCTTTGAAGTCCGATCGACACCCGGTTAAAACCACAGGAGCGCATCTTTTCAAAATCAATGCTTTTTCCGCTTTCGGGGTTTATTTCGCAGGTGATCTCCGCGTCAGAATTTACGTTAAAACCTGATTTCACGGCATTGAGCAGCTCGCACAGCCGATTTGAGCCTATAACACTCGGTGTACCTCCGCCAAAATATACGCTCGATACAGGCTTTTCACAGAGCTGCGACCAATAATTGATAATGCCGACGGTTTCTTTAATGTATCGGTCGAACTCCGCTTCACTTCCTTTTCCGCTGAAAAAATCACAGTAGGGGCATTTGCTTTTACAAAACGGGATGTGAATGTAAACGCCGATGGGATCCATTGCTTCACCTCAAAAATACACAAAAAATGGTTGAGGCAGAAACCAAACAGTTTCTGCCTCAGTTGGAAGGTATATGAAAAGATAGGAATAATCTGTCTCTTCTTGTCATTATATTACAATATTTTAATCCTTTTGTCAAGCTTTTGTTTTAATTTATTTCAAAGTTTTTTTATTTTTCATTTTCTTTTGGATTTTGTTGACATCCGAGGGTAAATAATAGTAAAATAATAAGAGTAATATTTTCCGAAAGGATCGTATGTATGAGCTCATTCAAGGACGAAATAGCAAAGCGCAGAACCTTTGCCATTATCTCTCACCCTGATGCGGGTAAAACTACCCTTACAGAAAAACTGCTTTTATACGGAGGAGCGATAAATCTTGCCGGTTCGGTTAAGGGAAAACGAACCGCGAGACATGCGGTTTCCGACTGGATGGAGATCGAAAAACAAAGAGGTATTTCCGTAACGTCTTCCGTTTTGCAGTTCAAGTACAACGGATACTGCATCAATATTCTCGATACCCCGGGACATGAGGATTTTTCCGAGGATACCTACAGAACGCTGATGGCGGCGGATTCCGCGGTCATGGTGATCGACGGTTCAAAGGGTGTTGAGAAGCAGACTATAAAGCTGTTTAAGGTTTGCGTTATGCGCAATATTCCCATTATCACCTTTATAAATAAAATGGACCGCGATGCGAAGAGTCCGTTTGATTTGCTTGAAGATATTGAAAACGTACTTGGGATCAACACCTATCCCGTAAACTGGCCTATTGGCTCAGGCAAGGAATTTAAAGGCGTTTATGACAGAAACACCGACAGGATACTTGCCTTTACCGCAAACAACGGACAAAAAGAAGTCGAAAAGACTGAATACACCCTTGACGATCCTGCGCTTGACGAGGTTTTGGGACAATACTTAAAGCAGGATTTTCTTGATGAAATCGAGCTGCTTGACGGCGCAGGGGACGAATTTGATCTTGAGGCTGTTCGTGAGGGCAAGTTAACGCCTGTGTTTTTCGGCTCCGCACTAACAAATTTCGGCGTGGAACCGTTTTTGGAGCAGTTTTTAACTCTCACCACTTCGCCTTTAGCAAGGGAGACAGTCAACGAAGAAGTTGATCCCATGTCGGAGGATTTCTCCGCTTTTGTATTCAAAATACAAGCGAATATGAACAAAGCGCACCGTGACCGTATCGCATTTATGCGTATTTGCAGCGGTAAGTTTGAAAAGAACATGGAAGTTTACCATGTTCAGGGCAAGAAAAAAATGCGCCTTTCTCAGCCTCAGCAAATAATGGCGCAGGAGCGCGAAATCGTTGAGGAAGCTTACGCAGGCGATATCATCGGAGTATTTGATCCGGGTATCTTTTCAATCGGCGACACCATTTGCTCCGCTTCTCACAAGGTGCAGTTCAAGGGGATACCCACCTTTGCTCCCGAGCATTTTGCAAGGGTTCGTCAAAAAGATACTATGAAGCGCAAGCAGTTTATCAAAGGTACCAACCAAATCGCGCAGGAGGGAGCTATCCAAATATTCCAGGAGCTTGACGCCGGCATGGAAGAGGTTATAGTCGGAGTTGTCGGCGTGCTGCAGTTCGATGTGTTGAAATATCGCCTTGAAAACGAGTACAACGTAGATATAATCATGGAAAACCTGCCCTATGAGTATATCCGCTGGATAGTCAATGATGATATCGACCCCAAAACGCTTGATCTTGCCTCAGATACAAAACGTATCCAGGATTTAAAGGGCAATTACCTGCTGCTGTTTACAAGCTACTGGAGCATTGACTGGGCGCTTGACCATAACAAAGGTCTTGAATTAAGAGAATTCGGTACCAACTGATGTCGAATTCCTTAATTGAAAAGCTTCTTGAAAATGCAGGCTCGGAAATGTATCCCTTCCATATGCCCGGACATAAACGCCGCACACTCGGTTTGGGTGCGGAGAAGCTTCCGTTCGCGCTTGATGTTACCGAGGTAAACGGTTTTGACAATCTGCAAAATCCCCAATCGGCATTAAAAGAATTAGAGGAGACTGCGGCGCTTCACTTTTGTTCAAAAAAAGCTTTTGTGCTTGTGAACGGCTCGACCTGCGGGGTTTTAGCCTCAGTAAGAGCAATGACAAAGCGCGGTGACAGGGTGCTGCTTGCACGCAACTGTCATAAATCCGTCTATAATGCCGTTGAGCTCTGCGGTTTGATTCCCGAATATGTTATGCCGAAACGGGCGTTTGACGGAAACCGACCGCTGAATTTTTACGGTGTTATCGACCCGAGCGACGTTGAAAAGGCGCTTTGCTCCCATCCCGATACTTCATTAATAATAATCACTTCTCCGACCTACGAAGGGGTGTGCTCCGATATTTCGCGCATCTCCGAGATTTGTCACCGCCATGACGCAATGCTTCTGGTTGACGAAGCTCATGGCGCGTTAAATATCAATTCGTCAGCGCAAGCGACCTTTGAAAATGTTTTTTTTCCTAAGCCTGCTGTGACGCAGGGCGCTGACGCGGTAGTGTTAAGCTTGCACAAAACCTTTCCTGCGCTGACTCAGACAGCGCTGCTGCTGACAAATAATGAGGCTTTGATTCCTGCTTTTCGCCAAAATATAGCTGTGTTCCAAACAAGCAGTCCGTCGTATATTCTTATGGCGTCTGTGGAAAGCTGTCTGAACTCTCTAAACAACAGCAAAGCTTTTTTTGAGTATTGGCAGCGTTTACAGCGGTTTTATGACGAAGCGGACGAAACGGAAAAGATAGAAGTATTGTTTCGGAAAAAGCAGAGTATCCATGATTCGGGCAAGATCCTTTTGTCAAGTGCGAAAACAGATATTAACGCTTATGAGCTGGCAAGACTTCTGCGTGAAAAGTATCTGATCGAAACCGAGATGGCAGCCCCCGATTACGTACTTGCGTATTCGACCTTCGCGGATACTGACGAGGGCTTTAAAAGGCTGATCAACGCGCTTAAACAAATCGACAATCAGTGTGGGCGCATAAAAGGAGCGCCGGATACCGCTTTTATTTCCGAATTGCCTCAGCAAGCTTTTATTCCGTCTGAGAAATATAACTACAATATCCTCACAGTTCCTTTATCAAAATCAAGGGGAAGTGCGGCTGCGGAAACCGTAGTAGCATACCCTCCGGGAAGTCCCTGTGTTGCCGCAGGAGAGGTTATCACAGGCGAGATAATTGAATATATAAAACAAATCAAATCCATGGGCGGAGAGTTGATTTATGATTCTTACTCTCACAACAGTGAAATGATAAACGTTGCAGAATTGTAATTGACAAAATACGATTGATATGATAAGATATTAATGGAATATAAATTCTTAAAAAGGAGTTTGATTGCTATGAAAAGAATTAAAACCATCGAGACCCGCGATCTCAAAAAGAGCGTAAAGAACGGCGGCTGCGGCGAGTGCCAGACTTCCTGCCAGTCAGCTTGCAAAACCTCTTGCGGCGTTGCTAACCAGCAGTGCGAGAAGTGTCTCGAGAAATAATCAATTCAAAGCGATTTAGGATTTTATGCCGTTATTCCTTTTCGGATAACGGCTTTCCTATTGTACGGGGGAAATAAGATGATCCATCAATACAAACTCAACGGCTATAATATTGTGCTCGACGTATACAGCGGCAGCGTCCATGTGGTAGATGAGCTTGCCTATGACGTGATATCTATGTACGAGAGCTGCGATAAAGAGACGATTATCGCGGCGATGCTCGAAAAATACGCGGATGATCCTGAGATCGACGAGCAGGAGATCTCTGATTGCTGTGACGATATCGAAGAGCTGAAAAAACAGGGCAAGCTTTTTACCGAAGATCAATATAAAGATTTAGCCTTTGATTTCAAAAAGCGCAATACCATAATCAAGGCGCTGTGTCTGCATATTGCCCATACCTGTAATCTTAACTGCGAATACTGCTTTGCAAGTCAGGGAAAATACCACGGCGAACGCGCACTTATGAGTTTAGAGGTAGGCAAGAGAGCGATAGATTTTTTGATTGAGAACTCAGGAAGCCGCGTAAACTTAGAAGTAGATTTCTTCGGCGGCGAACCTCTGATGAATTTTGACGTAGTCAAAGGGATCGTAGCCTACGCGAGAAGCATTGAAAAACAGCATAACAAAAACTTCCGCTTCACACTCACCACTAACGGTATGCTGGTTGACGATGATGTGATTGAATTCGCTAACAAGGAATGTCACAACGTGGTGCTCAGTCTTGACGGCAGGAAAGAGATACATGACAACCTGCGCAAAACCATTAACGGCAAGGGAAGCTATGATATCATCGTACCCAAGTTTCAGGAGTTTGTAAAAAGACGCGGCAACCGCGGATATTATGTCCGCGGTACATATACGCATAACAATACCGATTTTACAAACGATATTTTTCATATGGCGGATCTGGGCTTCACAGAGCTTTCAATGGAGCCTGTGGTTTGCGCTCCTGACGATCCTTATGCGCTCACCTACGATGACCTGCCGATATTGTTTGAACAGTATGAGATACTCGCTAAAGAAATGCTAAAACGTGAAAAAGAGGGAAGACCTCTTACCTTTTATCACTACATGATCGATTTGACCGGCGGCCCCTGCATCTATAAACGCATTTCCGGCTGCGGATCAGGCACCGAATACATGGCGGTAACTCCGTGGGGAGACTTGTATCCCTGTCATCAGTTTGTCGGCGACGATAAATACAAGCTGGGTGATATCTATAACGGCGTCACAAATTCGGAGATCCAAAACGAATTCAAGCTTTGCAATGCCTACGCGCGTCCCGATTGCAAGGACTGCTGGGCAAGGCTTTACTGCAGCGGCGGCTGTGCTGCGAACGCCTATCATGCGACCGGTTCGGTAAACGGAATATATGAATACGGCTGCGAGCTGTTCCGCAAGCGCATGGAGTGCGCGATCATGATGAAGGTCGCTCAGGCGGATAGTTAACTTTTTTAAAAAAATATTTTTGGGAGCGTCGTTTCGGCGCTCCCGGTTTCATATGATTTTCATAAGCAGTGAGATCATTCCGCATAGCAGCAATCCCGTCACAAGCGGTAAAAGCATAGCAAAAGCGGTCGTTTTTAAGCTCCCTGTTTCTTTTTTTATCGTTAAGCAGGTAGTGGAACAGGGAAGATGAAAAATGGTCATTATCATCATACAAACAGCGGTCGAAAGCTGCCATCCGTTTGAAATCAGAATCCTCTGCAATTCAGCATAACCTGCTACATCCGAAAGAGTTGTTTGTGAAAGATATGCCATTACCATTATCGGAATAACGATTTCATTTGCGGGAAAGCCAAGCAAGAACGCGGTGAGTATCACTCCGTCCAAGCCGACCGATCTGCCCAAAGGGTCAAAAAACGCGGTAATGTGTTGTAACACTGCGGTATTTCCTATTTGAGTGTTGGCGCAAAGCCAGATAAACGCGCCTGCGGGAGCCGCGACCATCGCCGCTCTGCCAAGCACAAAAAGTGTTCTGTCAAAAAGCGACCTTCTCAGTGTCCTGAGTATCTGCGGCTTTCGGTACGGCGGCATTTCCAATACAAAGCCCGACGGTTCGCCCTTGAAAACCGTCAGCGTCAATATCTTTGAAATGCCGAGAGTTGCCGCAACAGCGAATACGATAGTCGTCAGCAGGACAAAAGCGACCTCAAGCGAATTGACAAAGCGGTTCGTTCCGTTCGTAAAAAAGCACATGGTGACTGCGATCAGTATCGGGAACCTTCCGTTGCACGGCATAATGGAATTGGTCAGAACTGCGATTTTTCTGTCACGCGGATTTTCTAATATTCGGCAGCCTGTGACTCCGCAGGCGTTGCAGCCTATTCCCATCGCCATTGTCAGGCTTTGCTTTCCGTGACATCCGCTGCGTGCAAACGGCTTATCCAGATTGAAAGCTATCCTCGGCAAGTAACCTGAATCCTCTATAAGCGAAAACAGAGGGAAAAATATAGCCATAGGCGGCAGCATGACCGAAATAACCCAACTGAGAGTTGTATAAACTCCGTCTGTCAGCAATCCTCGGATAAACGCGTTCAATTGAAGGGCTTTCAGCAGAGTACACAGAAGAGGCTTCAGCCTTTCAAACCCGTAACTTAGCCATTGGCTCGGATAATTCGCGCCTGCCGCCGTTATCCAAAACAACAGCGCAAAAACTCCGAGCATAATGGGGATTCCCCACCGTTTTGACGTAACTATCTTATCCCATTTTTCCGTTCTTCGGTTTACTCGCTGCTCACCGTCTTTTTGAACGCACTCTTTGCAAATTTCCGCACTTAAAGCAGTGAGCTTTTTTATATGATCACGGTGCCACTCCCGATAATTATCACCCAACATATTATTATTTTGAAACGGAGGCTTGCATTCATAATCTCCGATACAAATCTCTGACACGGTTTTTTTGAGCGCTTTGATCCCCTGTTGTTTTGCGGCGCTGCATTTGACAACGGGAATACCGAGTCTTTGCGAAAGCGCATGTGCGTCAACACAGATACCGTTTCTTTTGGCTTCATCACAGAGATTCAGACAAAGCACAGCCTTTTTTGCAAGAGACATCACTTGCAGAGCAAACACCAGATTTCGTTCGATCGCGTTTGCGTCCGCGACAATGACCACGCAGTCGTTTTCATTGCGGATCAGATGATCCCTTGTGACAGTTTCTTCCTTTGAAAAAGACAGCATGGAATAAGCGCCGGGTAAATCGGTAACAGTGAAGCGGTTTTCCATATAACTATAGTGTCCCTCGGTACACTCAACCGTTTTGCCTGTCCAGTTACCCGTGTGCTGGTTCATTCCCGTCAGCTCGTTAAAAATCGTGCTTTTGCCTACGTTGGGATTTCCCGCAAGCGCTATGTGAAATTCGCTCCTACTCATCTGTTGCTCCCGTCAATGCAAATGATGATTTTTGCGCTGTCCGCGTGTCTGAGCGCAAAAACCGTGTTGTTGATTCGGTAAGCAATAGGATCGCCGAACGGCGAGGTGATCAGCGAAGAAATTTGACAGCCTTCTATCAAACCGAAATCCGCCAATCTGTCGGCTAAATCAGAAGGGGTATTTATCTTTAAAACTGTCCCGGATCGGGAGGAGGATAGATCGCATAGCGGTATTATTCGATTCACACTTTATCACCGATTTCATTTTGTCGTTATTATCCATGATATGCATAGTGAGAATAATAGTTCCTCTATTGCAGAAAAACGCTTTGTGTGATACAATATACCGTGAGGAGGCTGTTTATGAATAAAACGAATAATATCAGAAGCAGTCTGCTGCTGTCGCTTACTGCGCTGATTTGGGGCGTTGCCTTTGTTTTCCAGTCCATGGGCAACAATTATATGCAGCCGTTTTCTTTCAACGCTTCAAGAAGTATTCTCGGCTGCATGGTGCTTGTCCCGCTGATTCTTTTCAAGACCCGTTACCCGAACGCCTTGGGCGGAAATGATTTCAGCCCGAAAAAGCTTCCTTTTAAAGCGACGCTGATCGGCGGTGTATGCTGCGGCTTGGCGCTGACAACGGCAACGATGTTTCAACAAATGAGTCTGCAATATACGACCGTGGGCAAGGTTGGGTTTATTACAACTCTATATATTATACTGACTCCGATTTTCGGTTTGTTTCTAAAAAGAAAATGTTCCTTCATTGTATGGATAGGTGCCGCTGCGGCAGTCGTCGGAATGTATATGCTCTGCGTTACGGAAGGCTTCTCCGTTTCCTTCGGCGATTTTTTGGCATTTTTAGGTGCGGTGTTTTTTACTGTACATATTTTGATAATTGATCATTATTCACCAAAAACTGACGGAGTAGTTCTTTCCTGCCTTCAATTCTTTGTAGCGGCGTTAGTCAGCGGAACGATAGCGCTGATATACGAACACCCTTCCTTTGAGCAGATATCACAGGGAATTATTCCTATACTTTATACAGGTATTATGTCGAGCGGTGTTGCATATACGCTGCAAATCATCGGTCAGCGCGGTTTTAATCCTACTGTCGCTGCTTTGATTATGAGCATGGAATCGGTAGTTTCCGCAGTGGCAAGCTATTTCGCTTTCCGGATCGGTTTTTTAACACAGGATCAAAGCATGACTGCGGTACAGATCACAGGCTGCGTGATAATGCTTTGCGCTGTAATAATCGTTCAGCTTCCGATTGACAAATTATTGCGCCGTAAAGATTGATATTTTTTGTCAGATATGTTATACTGATAGATAAGATAAAAAACTGATAAAAACTGAATATACAGGCTTTGCGTTTTATCCGATTAGGATATGTAATAGAGAATACGGTGAGAATCCGTAGCAACTGTCATTACTGTATTTGAGCTTTGCTCATAAGTCAGATCGCTGCCGCATCGCCTTGGATTTGCATTCTTGGACAAGAAGAAGCGCAGCCAAAACCGCAGCGATATTTACTGCGGTCTGTTTGTTGTGCTTTTCTTAATAATTATTAAGAAAGGCATTTTTGCCTTCAAGGAGGAAAAACAATGAAAACATCAGAAAAAAAACTATTCTCACTCGTCATGGCACTCATTATTGCCCTTTCGCTCAGTGTTGTTCCGTTTAGCGCAAGCGCTGCGGAGGATTTGGGCAAAGTCAGGGTAGTTGTCAAAAACGAAACATTTTCCACCGCTGACAGCGCCGCGTGGGCAGGCGAATTGCTAAAAACCGATATTTCGCTTGACAGCGATTCAACAATGATGACAGTGATCGAGGATGCTTTTAAGTCAAACGAAATCGAGTACAGCTTTAACAACTACAATTATTTAGCTTCTATAAACGGTCTTTCCGAGTACGCATACAACGGCTCCGGCGGCTGGATGATGACTCTTAACGATTGGTTTACCAGCGAAGGCTCCGACGCTTATTCAGTTGAAAAGGGTTCGCTCGGAGACGGAGATGTTATCACCGTACTTTATACCTGCTCATGGGGAGCCGATGTCGGTAGCTTGTGGGGCGATACCTCGACCACTCTTAATTCGTTATCTGTCACGGGTGGTTTGCTTGATAAGGCTTTTGATCCGTCGATAACCGAGTATACGCTTACCGTAGCTCCCGACAACGGTAACGCAGTAAGCATTATTCCCGAAGCGTTCAATAAAAACTATCAAGTCAAAACTTATTTGAACGATTACACACCTGATAAAACAGGCAGCGAATATAAAGTGCTCAGCAAGGCTATTTCCGTCAAAAACGGGGATACCGTTTATATCGGCGTAGGAAATGAAAACTGGGCTTCCATGAACCAGAAAACCACCGAAACCGTTTATCAGCTTCATATTTCATATACTCCTCAAACTGGTGATGTGAATTTGGACGGCGAGGTCAATATAAATGACGTTACGATTCTTCAAAAATATCTCGCCGCATATTATGAGCTTTCCGACGATCAAAAGACAGCGGCTGATGTGTTCGGAAACGGAAGTCTGACTATAGCTAACGCTACCGCTATTCAAAAGATCATTGCGCGTGTTGCATAAGTTTTCGAGGATATTTTAGTGAGAGGAGGTTGCTGCGCGGTGAAAAAAGGCTTGTCTCTTTTTGTTTCTCTTATTCTTTGTGCGGTTTGTTTGTTTAGCGCTCAGGCGATATCAACGGAAAGCATAATGGAGAAGGAATCTGAAATTTGCTCGCATCTGCTTACGCTTCCGGCTCCCACTGTCGGCTCGATCGGCGGCGAATGGATGGTGCTCGGTCTTGCCCGCAGCAACAGACTCCCGGAAAGCTTTTCGGAAAGCTATTACGCGAATGTTCAAAGCTATGTGAAAGCTATTGGCAGCGCCAAGCTGCACCGTTCCAAATCAACTGAGAACGCGCGTGTGATACTTGCGCTGACCGCTATCGGCAAAAATCCTCTGAATGTAGACGGTTACGACTTGTTACATCCATTGGCTGACTTTGATTTTGTGAAGAAACAGGGCGTGAACGGTCCGATATGGACATTGCTTGCACTTGACAGCTTTCAATACGAAATCCCGATTGACCTCAATGTAAAACACCAAACTACTCGCGAAGGTCTGATAGATCATATTCTTGACAATCAGTGCTCAGACGGGGGATGGGATCTAAACGGAGAATCTGCAAACCCGGACTTAACGGGAATGGCGATTCAGGCTTTAGCGCCTTACTACTCCTCTAATGAAAAGGTCAGACTTGCTGTTGACAAAGCGTTAGAGCTTATTTCGGCAAATCAAAACAATGACGGAAGTTTTTTGGGTAGCGGAGAAAACACCCCCGAAAGCTGCGCGCAGATCATCACTGCGCTTTCAGCGCTGAACATCGACTGTAACAGCGATTCGCGCTTTATAAAAAACAATCGGTCTATAGCAGACAGCTTGATGAGCTTTTCGGTCAACTGCGGATTTGTTCACACCATGGGCGGCGGCTATAATCAGATGTCTACCGAGCAGGGGTATTATGCTTTAGTGGCTTACAACAGAATGCTTCACTGTAAAAATCCCCTGTATGATATGACAGATTTATCAGTCAAGGGTGATATCGACAGCGACGGAAAGGCAACGATCGACGACGCGACGCTGATACAGCGATATCTCGCGGATTTAGCTGATTTCTCGCGTCTGCAAAAAAAGCTGTCCGATTTATATTCCGACGACAGGATCACGATAGATGATGTGACATGGCTGCAAAGGAAACTTGCCGGATAAGGTGTATTTATGATCGATTTTGTAAAAAAGTATAAAATTGCCGTTATTGCTGCATTAATAGCGCTGACAGCGTTAGTTATTGCATTTATGCTCGGCGGCAATCCCGAGGAAAAAGCGAATAATCCGGCAGATCAGATAAGGAAGGCAGCCACAGTTGACAGTGTTGCCGAAACATCATCAGCCGTTTTACCTTCCTCAACGAAAAAGGAAACGACTCCTTCTTCAAGTGCTTCAACGCAATCGGTCACTCAGTCTGTAACGAAAGCTTCGTCCTCGGTTCCAACTTCGACAGTATCCGCGCAGTTGCCAACTGTTTCATCTAAAGCTGCCGCAGCTGTTGCGGATACTCGCGCAAACACTTTAAAGCCTACTGTAAAACCAACAGAAAAGCCTAAAAGGACATCAACCGATAAGTATAAAACAACTCCCGTTCCGCAAGGAAAACCGGAGCCTGTTGAACCTCAGGAACAGACCGAGGCAAATAAAAAATCGACCGTTACCATGTCGATTTCCTGTGCGTCGGTTTTAAATGATATAAATAAGCTTGATGAGGATAAACATGAGATCATACCCCCGGACGGCTGGATCTTGAAATCGTTACCTGTAACGATAAATGAGGGAGAGTCTGTTTTTGATCTTCTGAAACGAGTGTGCCGAGACAAAAAAATCCATATGGAGTTTTCATTCACGCCTGTATATAATTCTGCTTACATAGAGGGTATCGGCAATCTGTATGAATTTGATTGCGGAAGCAGTTCGGGCTGGATGTACAGAGTTGACTCATGGTTTCCGAATTACGGTTCATCACGCTACGTACTGCACGGGGGAGAAACCATAGAATGGCTTTATACCACAAACATGGGCAGCGATATCGGCGGCAGCAATCAGCAGTGGGGAGAATGATATCATGAAAGACGCTTTTTCAAAACTGCACCCCTTTACAAATATGCTGTTTTTTGTGTTCGCTATCGGCTTCTGCATGTTTTTGATGCATCCTGTTTGTCTGATGATCTCGTTCATTATCGGTCTGTTTACCGCGATTTATCTTAACGGAAAAAGAACGGCGGCATTCTCTTTGAAAGTTTTGCTGCCGCTGCTTTTGATGACTGTGATCATAAATCCTGTTTTTAATCACAGCGGAGCGACTATTGTTGAGTATCTTCCGTGGGGAAATCCGCTGACGCTTGAATCTATAATATATGGTTTAGCAGCCGCAGTACTGCTGTGTTCGGCAGTGCTGTGGTTTTCGTGTTTTCATAACGTCATGACGTCGGATAAGTTTGTTTATTTATTCGGAAGAATAATACCGTCTTTAAGTCTGCTGCTTTCAATGACGCTGCGCTTTGTTCCGAGGTTCCGAACACAGCTTCAAAGTGTTCGCAAAGCACAAAAGGCGATCGGTAAAGATGTTTCAAACGGTTCTATAATCAAGCGCGTCCGCAATGCCGTAAAAATCCTTTCGTTAATGATAAGCTGGTCGCTGGAGAATTCGATTGAAACCTCAGACTCTATGAAAAGCAGAGGCTACGGATTAAAAGGCAGAACGTCTTTTTCAATTTATCACCTCACACTATCTGATAAAATCTGTATTTTCGTAAATATCGCGGAAGCGGCTTTGTTAATCGCGATCCTGTTTTCGGGTCAAATGCATTGCAGATACTTTCCGACAGTAAAATTTGAGCTTTGTTCGGTATCTGCAATTCTGTTTTATTGTGTTTACTCGCTGTTTTTACTCACACCGCTTGTCATCAATGTTAAGGAGGAAATCAAATGGAAGCGCTTGCTGTCCGCGATTTAAGCTTTCGTTACCCCGAATCCGATACCGATTTGCTCAGCAACATCAGTTTTACAGTCAACAGCGGCGAATTCATCACCTTATGCGGAGTTTCTGGAAGCGGCAAAACTACTTTGCTGCGGCATTTGAAACCAGCGCTTACTCCTTGCGGAAGCAAATCGGGAGAGATCGGTTTATTCGGTAAAGATATCTCGTCGCTTACAATGCGTGAACAGGCGGCAAAAATCGGTTTTGTTATGCAGTCGCCCGATAGCCAGCTTGTGACAGATAAGGTTTGGCATGAACTCGCGTTTGGTTTGGAGAGCTTAGGCTTACCAAATGAGATAATACGCCGAAGGGTTGCCGAAACCGCTGATTTTTTCGGACTCGGCATGCTGTTTGAAAGAGACATCAATTCGCTGTCGGGCGGTCAAAAGCAGCTTTTGAACCTCGCCTCCGTAACAGCGATGCAGCCCGACTTGCTTCTGTTAGACGAGCCGACCTCGCAGCTTGATCCGATCGCCGCAGCGGAATTTCTCTCCTGCGTTTCCAAAATCAACCGCGAGCTCGGAGTAACGGTTATTATCACAGAGCATCGGCTTGAAGATGTCTTGCCCGTCAGCAGCAGGGTTTTAGTTTTGGAACAAGGAAGGGTGATATCTTACGATACGCCCCAAAACACGGGAAGAAACCTCAAAAAAGCCAACAGCCGGTGTTTTTTATCTATGCCCTCTTATATGCAGATTTGGCACGCTGCGGAAACAAGTGAGAAAAGCGATTGCCCCGTTACGATCGCGCAGGGGAGAGAGTGGCTAAAAAGATTTGCCGATTCGCACACGATTCATGAATTGTATCCCGAACCGCAGTATCCTCAGGGAGATACTGTCGCTCAGTTGAAGCATGTGTATTTTCGTTATCAAAAGAACTCTCCCGACGTGCTCAAAGACCTCAGCCTGACCGTGAGGCAGGGTGATTTTACCGCGATACTTGGAGGAAACGGCGTCGGAAAAACAACGTTGCTCTCGGTGCTCGGCGGTACGGAACAGCCGTATAGCGGCTCTGTTACACGAAGCGTAAAAACAGTGACGATGCCGCAAAACCCGCAGGCGGTTTTAAACGGCAAAACCGTTTATGAATCCTTGTGTGATGCGTTAGACGGTGAGGTATCCTCATCGGAAACGGATAAAAGAATCCATCATATTTGTCAGCTGCTGGAAATACACAGCCTTTTAAACCGACATCCGTTTGATTTGTCCGGCGGTGAACAGCAAAAAGTTGCTTTTGCAAAACTGCTGTTGCTAAATCCGCAAATGATTCTGCTGGACGAACCAACCAAGGGGCTGGACGCTGTCGGAAAACAACAGCTCGCAGGCGTTTTGCAGTCATTGACCTGCGCCAAGGTTACCGTCATAATGGTGAGCCATGATGTGGAGTTTTGCGCAAGATACTGCCATCGCTGTATGCTGCTTTTCAACGGCGAGATCATTTCCGAAGATTCTCCGAGGCAATTCTTTGTTTCCAACAGCTTCTATGTAACCGCCGCACGTCGTATGTCTCGGGGAATAATTGAGGACGCAGTTACCGCTGATGATGTCATTTACTGCTGCACCGGGAAAAAGCAAGAACCGTCAAAGCCTGATTTAGATATTAGTGATTTTGAAACGCCCACTTATAATTCTAAAGAGGAATTATCTTCCAAAAAAATTTTTCCTTTTTGGAAAAAAATAACAGCTCTGATCGGTGCTGTTTTGCTTATTGCAGGGTGCTTGATTGATACGGAGATCATATCATTCCCCGAATTTGATTCAGTTCCATTTTTGATAAAGCTTTCACTTATCGCCGTTCCGTTACTGCTTTTGATAATATCGACGGCAGCTGTTTCGTCAAAAAGGAGCGTCGGAAAATATATTTCAAAAAGCAAGCTGCCGAAACGCACCGCTGCGGCAGCCTTTATGATCCTCTTAATGATACCTATTACAATTTTTATCGGAGTTGTATACTTAAAGGATCAAAAGTATTTGTTTATATCTCTTTTAGTTCTTTTTGAATGCATGATACCCTTTTTCCTGATATTTGAAGGCAGAAAGCCGCAGGCGAGGGAACTGGTTATCATAGCGGTGCTGTGTGCAATTGCCATTGCCGGCAGATCGGTGTTTTTTATGCTTCCGCAGATCAAACCCGTCGTTGCGCTCGTCATCCTCTCGGGAGTTTCGCTCGGAGGGGAGACAGGCTTTATTGTCGGCTCGGTCACAATGCTGGTGTCCAACATTTATTTCGGACAGGGAGCGTGGACTCCGTGGCAGATGTTCGCGGCAGGCATTATCGGTTTTCTGTCGGGAGTTATCTTTCAAAAGGGTCTGCTGCAGCCGACACGCGCTGTGCTGAGTGTATTCGGCTTTATAGTAACCATACTTATTTACGGCGGTGTCATGAATTTTTCATCTCTTGTGCTTACGCATGCGCCGATAAACTACGCTTCTTTAACAGCATTTTACGCACAGGGTTTGCCCATGGATATCATTCACGCGTTATCCACTGCGGTTATCCTGTGGTTTGCTTCTGACCCGATGCTTGAAAAAATGCATAGGATAAAAACAAAATATCAACTATTATAATAAAAGCCTGCGGTTTAATGTCCGCAGGCTTTAGATTTAAGGCAATACCGCATAATTCAGGTGTGCGGTGTTGCCTTAATATTAGGTTTAATATGCGATTATTTCATATCCGTCTTCGGTTACCAACACCTGGATCTCCCATTGTGCGGAGGGGAGACCGTCTTTAGTGTAAATCGTCCATCCGTTTTCTTCGTCGGTAAAGATTGCTGCGCCGCCCATGTTGATCATAGGTTCGATCGTAAAGCAAATTCCCGGAACCATCAGCATTTCTGTTTCGGGTTCGGTCACATAGCTGACCCAAGGATCCTCATGAAACTCTAAGCCTATGCCATGACCGCCGACTTCTCTGACAACCGAGTAGCCGTTGCTTTTCACATACTCGTTGACAGCATGACCCATATCTCCCAGAAAGCCCCACGGCTTTACAGCTTTTAACCCTTCCTGCAGGGCTTGCTTTGCGACCTCAACCAAACGTTTCTTATCCTCGCTGACGTTTCCTATACAAAACATTCGTGAGGAATCGGAAAAGAATCCGTTAAGATTGGTGGAAACATCGACGTTTATAATATCTCCGTCCTTTAGAATAATATCCTCCGACGGAATGCCGTGACACACTTCGTTGTTCAGTGAAGTACAGACGCTCTTGGGAAAGCCCTCATAGTTCAAGGGTGCCGGGATACCGCCCATTTTTGTGGTGATATCATATACCCATCTGTCAATTTCGGCAGTCGAAATACCTTCCCTGATATTATCAGCCACATAATCCAAAACCGCGATATTGATTTTGGCGCTTTCCTTGATTTTCTCGATCTGTTCTTTTGTTTTTATAATACTGTGGGTGGGAATAACATGTCCCTTCGCTTCAAATTCTTCTATTTTTTCATCAAAGTCAATGTGACATTTTTTGTATTTTTTTCCGCTTCCACACCAGCAGGCGTCGTTTCTTCCCGGCTTTTTCATTTAGTCAGCTCCTTAAAGCAATGCATTTGTTTTCCTATATTATAGCACAACCTGCAGCAATAATCAATCCCGTAAAGAATGTTGCTATTTTTTTAATGCTGATGTATAATAGATTTGTACCGCTGCATAGGATAGGGCAGAGGTGATTGCTGTTTTGGCGATTAGAATTCACGTTAGACAATGTATTTTTCCACTGATCACAATAGCTGCACTGCTGGTTTTTTCGATATTAATGCTTCATTCCACAAGACGTGTCACAGTCAGCTCTTCCGCTTATCCGTCAAAACCGATGCCGAATGTAGTCATAGACGCAGGACATGGGGGAGTGGACGGCGGTGCGGCAGTGGGAGATGTGCTTGAAAAGGATATCAACCTTGCAGTTTCGCTCGATACCCGGGATCTTTTGAAGCTGATGGGTTATGAGGTCGAAATGACCCGCATCACCGATACTTTTCTTACAAATGAGGGCGACAGTATCAAAGCAAAAAAGCTTAATGATATGAAAGCGCGGTTAAAGCAGTATAACACGCGTGATAATAACGTGGTTATAAGTATTCATCAGAATAAGTTTTCCGATCCTTCATCAAAGGGTACGCAGGTTTTTTATTCGCCTAATCATCAGCACAGCAAGCTGCTTGCGGACTGTATCAAGGTTTCGGTAAAATCTATGCTGCAGCCCGATAACGAACGCGAATCAAAAGCGGCAGGAAATAATATCTATCTTCTGAAAAATGCGAAAGTCCCTGCGATTATAGTGGAATGCGGATTTATTTCAAACGCGGAAGAATGCAAAAAACTATTGTCTCCAACCTATCAAAAGCAAATGGCGCTTGCCGTTACAACAGGATTTTTGGATTATCAGAATACCTATTAACAGGATGTGAAAAGATGGCAAAAATAAAAAGTGTATATATCTGTTCCGAGTGTGGCTATGAATCTCCGAAATGGTACGGAAAATGCCCCTCCTGCGGAGAATGGAACACTATGAATGAGGAGATAAAGGACACCTCAAAATCGGCTCCCGTCGCAAAAACACGTTCGTTTTCTTCATACTCTAAGCCTGCGTCGATCAATGAAATATCCACAGATGACGAGCACCGCTATGACACCGGCTGCAAAGAGTTGAACCGGGTTTTAGGCGGCGGTATCGTTAAGGGCAGTCTGATCCTGCTGGGCGGCGATCCCGGTATCGGTAAATCCACCGTACTGATGCAGATTTGTCAGTTTATGGGCGATACTCTGAAAATACTCTATATCTCCGGCGAGGAAAGCAAACGTCAGCTCAAGCTCCGCGCTATCCGTTTGGGAGTAGATTCGCCGAATCTTTTGGTAATGACCGAAACAGATGTGGAAATCATCTGCGAACAAATAAAAAACATTAAGCCTGATCTGGTAATGGTTGACTCTATCCAAACCATGAACCTTACCGAATTGAATTCTTCTCCCGGAAGCGTTACGCAGGTGAGAGAGTGTACCAACATGCTTATGCGCACCGCTAAGGGATTGGATATTCCGATGTTTGTGGTCGGCCATGTCAATAAGGAGGGCTCCATTGCAGGTCCGAAGGTGTTGGAGCATATAGTTGACACAGTGCTTCATTTTGAGGGCGATAAGCAGATGAGCTGCCGTATTTTGCGCGCAGTTAAAAACAGATACGGCTCAACCAACGAAATAGGCGTATTTGAAATGACGGACAAGGGTCTGCAGGAGGTGGAAAACCCATCTGTGATGCTGCTTTCCGGCAGACCTAAGAATGTATCCGGAACCTGTGTGACCTGCACCATTGAAGGCTCCAGACCGATTCTCGCAGAAACACAGGGCTTGGCTACGCAAAGCGGTTACGGCAATCCCAGACGAATGGCGACCGGATACGATTACAACCGCCTTTCCATGCTGTTGGCGGTGCTTGAAAAACGAGCCGGCTACTATTTCTCCAACAGCGATACATATATCAATATCGTCGGCGGACTGCGCGTTGACGAGCCTGCTATCGACCTTGCGATCGCTATGGCGCTGATCAGCAGCCTAAAGGATACGCCCGTTGACGAAAAGGCCGTAGCGTTTGGTGAAATCGGCTTGGCAGGAGAGATACGCTCGGTATCGCAGGCACAGCAGCGTGTAAATGAAGCAGTACGGCTCGGATTTACTAAAATCATCCTGCCGTATCACAATTTAAAAGGTATCTCATGTGAGGATGCCGAGCTGATCGGCGTAAAAAACATTCGCGACGCGTTTGAGGCGATCTGCTGATGCGATCGCTAATAATGAGCGATATGTACCCCGGCTTTTGCCGTGAGCTTTCCGAAAAAGGGTATCATATTATTCCGACCGAAACGGTAGATTCTTTTCATCTTCCCGAACAGCGGCACGCGGATATGCAGTTTCTTAAAATCGACGGCAGACTGTTCAAATTATCTGACTGTGAAAAAACTGTCATGAGAAAATATCCGAATAATGTATTGCTCAATTGTTTGTACCATAATCACCGTTTGTACGGAAATGTAAAGGCTATCGATTCCGTGGTTATAAGATATTGCAAGGAACAAAACATCCCTGTGGAGAACGTTAATCAAGGCTATTCGCGTTGTTCGGTTCTGCCTGTAAATGATAATGCCGTTATCACAGCAGACCGCTCATTGCAAAAAGCTTTGGTGAAAAACGGGGCAGAGGTACTTCTGATCCAGCCGGGCGATATTCGTTTGGACGGTTACCCGTACGGCTTTATCGGAGGCGCGGGTTTTACTGATAATAATACAGTTTTCTTTTTCGGTAACGTAAGAAAACACCCTGATTATGAAAAAATCAAGGTGTTTTGCAATCGCTATGATTCTAAAATAGAAATATTATGTCCTTATGAACCTCTTACCGATATCGGCGGTGCGGTTTTGATCAATTCTCCTTTTTAATCTTTGCCAAAGGATTGTTGTCAGCTGCTTTTTGAAGCTGCTCGTTGCTTAGATGCGTATAGATTTCCGTTGTGCCCAGGTTTTCATGACCCAATACTTCTTTCAGTACGCGTACATCAACATCTCCGTACTGATACATCAATGTAGCGGCTGTATGTCTCAGCTTGTGACAGGAGTATCCCTGAGCGCTTAATCCGATCTGTTCCAGGTATTTATAAACCATAGCCTGAATCGTTTTTACGGACATGCGGTTATTGTTGCGGCTGATAAAAAGTGCGTGTTTGTCCTTTAAGCCGTCGGCAGGGCGTACCCGCATATAATCACGCAGCGCGTCGATACAAGCCTGATTCAGATAAACGATTCGTTCCTTATTGCCTTTACCCAATACGCGAAGCGTGTTATCCGGACGAATGTCGGTGTAATTCAAACCTGCCGTCTCAGAAACACGCAGTCCGCAGTTAAGAAACAAAGTCAAAATCGCGTAGTCGCGTTCCTTGTATTTGCCATTCACGGCGTCTAATAATTCAATGCTCTGTTCAAGCGTCAGATACTTGGGCAGAGCTTTTTTTATTTTCGGAGTTTCCAATTCGGAAAGGGGATTGGTTTCTATCAAATGCTTCTTTTTGTGAAGATAATTGTAGAATCCCTTTAAACTGGAGCATTTGCGCGCACGGGCGGCGGATTTGTTGTCGCGCTCACGGATAAGATAATTCATGTATTCATAAGCGTCGTTAAGGGTCACGGAGGTAACAAGCTCCTGCGTTATGTCTGTGATTGAAATACTGTCAAAATCAGCGTCAGCGGAAACGATACCGCGACGAATCTTCATATAACGAAAAAAAGTCCGTAAATCAATAAAGTACTCGTCAACCGTTTTCAATGATTTGTTTTGAATAGTCTGTTTATAATACAAATAGTCTTTGAGAATCGGAAAAGCCTCGTTCTGAAATGCAGCTGCCATAAAATCACCATGCTTTTTTGTTTTTAATAATTATATCACAAAAAGAGAGAGGTATAATTCTAAATTAGAATAATTATACAAAATGAATATTTTGTATAATTAAGGGGAGGAGAAATGGCAGTCAACCGCGTATTTCAGCCAATTTTGAATCATTAAGCTGTTTAGCGGTTGACTCTGTTAAAACAATTCTATTGATTGAAATAATCTTCTTTTAGTATTGCGTAAGATACAACGTCGCAGATTCCCCGGGTGTTTTTTCCTGCCTGTCTGTGAGTGCCCTCATACTGCAAGCCGCATTTCTTCATAACGTCTCCCGAGTGCGGATTGTTTTTATCGTGCGTTGCCGTTATACGATTTACGCCGACCTGCTCAAACAGGAATTTTATGACCGCCGAAAATGCCTCTGTCATAATTCCCTTGTGCCACCATTTATATCCGATGCAGTAACCGATCTCCGCTTCTTCGATGTCTTCACGTAACCGCATAATTCCGATCGAACCAATCGGTTCACCGATTTCCTTCAAAACGATTTTCCAGTCATAATAATCATCTTTTTCCTGGCATTCAAGCAGATATTTATGATATGTATCGCGAAGCTGTTCGGGTGATTCATATGGTTGCCATGTCAAGAATTTAGTAACACGAGCATCGTTTGCCCAATTATAGAACATACTTTCGTAATCAGGATCCAGAGTTTTGCGCAAAATCAAGTGCGTTGTTTCGATCGTCCTTGTTCCTAAGTGTTTCATAACTATCGCCTTCTTTGTCAACAAGATTTTAATTTGTCAATTATAACACTGTTTGATATAGATGTCAAGTAATATTCTAAAATCGAAAAACAACGGTTGGAAATGAAACCAACCGTTGTTTTCAGAAAAGAAATATTGAAAATGTCTAAATTAGCAAACACCCTGCTGGATCATTGCGTCGGCAACCTTCTCAAAGCCTGCGATGTTAGCGCCTACTACATAGTTGCCCTCAAAGCCGTACTTCTTGGCAGCTGTAGAGATATTCTTGTAGATGTTCTCCATAATGCCCTTGAGCTTAGCGTCAACCTCTTCAAATGTCCAGGAGAGTCTCTGAGAGTTCTGGCTCATCTCAAGTGCGGAAGTAGCTACGCCGCCTGCGTTTGCAGCCTTACCGGGAGCGAAGAGCAATCCTGCGTCCTGGATAAGCTTTGTAGCCTCAAGAGTTGTGGGCATGTTAGCGCCCTCGGCAACAGCGAAGCAGCCGTTAGCGATCAGTCTCTTTGCATCGTCAGCAGTCAACTCGTTTTGAGTAGCGCAAGGTAAAGCAACGTCGCACTTAACAGACCAGTCAAACTTACCCTCGGTGTACTGAGAGTTGGGTCTGTAATTCTTATACTCAGACAATCTCTGTCTCTTAACTTCCTTGATTTCCTTGATGGCATCAAGATCAATGCCTTCTTCATCATAGATCCAACCGGTGGAATCAGCCATGGTAACAACCTTAGCGCCAAGCTGAGTAGCCTTCTCGGTTGCGTAGATTGCAACGTTACCGGAACCGGATACGCAAACGGTAGCGCCCTTCAGGCTCTTGCCGTTATCCTTGAGCATAGCGTCGGTAAGATAAAGCAGACCGTAACCTGTTGCTTCTGTTCTGGCAAGAGAACCGCCCCAGTTAAGACCCTTACCGGTCAGAACGCCCTCGTATACGTTTTTGATTCTCTTATACTGACCGAAAAGATATCCGATTTCACGTGCGCCTGTACCGATATCACCTGCGGGAACGTCAGTATCTGCGCCGATGTGACGGCAAAGCTCTGTCATGAAGCTCTGGCAGAAACGCATAACCTCATTGTCGCTCTTGCCCTTGGGGTCAAAGTCGGAGCCGCCCTTACCGCCGCCGATAGGCAGACCGGTGAGTGAATTCTTGAAAATCTGCTCAAAGCCGAGGAATTTGATAACGCCGAGGTTTACAGAGGGATGTAATCTCAAACCGCCCTTGTAGGGACCGATAGCGCTGTTAAACTGTACGCGGAAGCCGCGGTTGACCTGAACCTTACCGTTGTCGTCAACCCAGGGTACTCTGAACATAATAACTCTCTCGGGCTCGGTGATTCTTTCGAGAATACCGTTTTCCTGATATTTGGGGTTTGCCTCAAATACAGGCTCCAGTGAGGTGAGAACCTCGGTAGCTGCCTGAATAAACTCAGGCTCATTGGTATTCTTTGCTTTCAGCAGTTCCAATTGTTCACTGACGTATGACATGATAATTGTCCTCCTTAAAAAATATACAAAATAATGAAAAAAGAATGTGTTGATTCATGAAATTTGCAGGAACAGCAGATTGTTCTTTCAACAACACTCCTATAATACACCTTCCTTTTAAAAAAATCAAGAGTTTTTTGCAAGTTTTTTTAATTTTTATTCATATTTGTTGTAAGAATTTTCTCTAAAGACGTGATTTTGCAGGAATTCCGGACAGAATTGCAACAAAATCCTGCATTTTCCTTCATTTTTTTGCTTCCGCACTTCAAGTTTCCACATATCCAAAAAGTTTTGTATAATTCAAAAGCGGGTTATCAACAACAAGTTCAACACAAGTTTTAGTTGCAATCGGACATATCAACATGTTATAATAGTGTTGAAAGATAAATTATACTATTTGTAATATCGGAGGTTTATATGGATTACTGCAAACGGCTTAAACAGCTCAGAATTGAATACGGTTATACTCAGGAACAGATTGCGTTTATTCTTCACACTCGTCAGGAACAATACAGCAAATACGAAAGCGGAAAGCGTGAGCTTCCGATAAAGCATTTGATCGCGTTGTGCTGTCTTTATCGAGTATCTGCGGATTATGTACTGGGAATTGAAAAATTTGTCAGTCCGACTTCAAAATAATTCTCCTCTCTTCCCTATTTCTTCCTACAATAAAAAAACACCGTGAGCGAACCCACGGTGTTTTGTATTATGTAATAAAAGTATTAGCTATTAGACCAGTTTGAATTCGGAAAAATCAAAGGTCGCGAAATAATCCTTTGGGGTTTCGGCACGGCGTATCAGCTTGTGAGAGCCGTCCTCGCACAGCAGGACCTCGGCACTGCGCAGCTTGCCGTTGTAGTTATAGCCCATGGAAAAGCCGTGAGCTCCCGCGTCATGAATAAACAGGATGTCCCCTATTTCTATTTTCGGAAGCATTCTGTCAATCGCGAACTTATCGTTGTTTTCGCATAATCCGCCTGTCACATCATATTTGTGATCGCAGGGCTGATCTTCCTTGCCAAGCACGGTGATATGGTGATAGGAGCCGTACATAGCCGGACGCATCAGATTTGCCGCGCACGCGTCGCAGCCGATGTATTCCTTATAAATATGCTTTTCGTGAATAGCGGTGGTCACAAGTGCGCCGTAAGGAGCGAGCATATATCTTCCCAGCTCGGTATAAACGGCAACGTCCCCCATTCCCTCGGGAACGAGTATCTCCTCAAACTTGCGTCTTACGCCTTCACCGATAACTGCGATGTCGTTTTTTGGATCCTCGGGTTTGTAATCAACACCTACGCCTCCCGAAAGATTGACAAACTTGATATGTACGCCTGTTTTTTTGTGAAGCCTTACCGCTAAACGGAACAGAATCGCAGCAAGCTCGGGATAGTAATCATTGGATACCGTATTGGAAGCTAAGAACGCGTGGATACCGAATTCCTCCGCGCCTGCTTCTTTGAGTTCCAGAAACGCTTTTTCCATCTGTTCCTCGGTCATGCCGTACTTGGAATCTCCCGGAGTGTCCATTACCTGAACGCCGTCCTTGCTGGCGGCAAGCTGAAATACGCCGCCCGGATTATAGCGGCAGCAAATTGTTTTCGGAATGCCGCAAAGCTTTTTCAAAAACTCAACATGAGTATAATCATCAAGGTTGATATTCGCACCCAGCTCGAAAGCCTTGCGCATATCATCCTCGGGCGTTACATTTGAACTGAACATGATTTCGCTGCCCGTGATCCCGCACGCCTCGCAAAGCTGCAGTTCGGTATAGGACGAGCAATCCATACCGCAGCCTTCCTCCTGCAGAATCTTCATGATATAGGGATTGGGTGTTGCTTTAACGGCAAAAAACTCCTTATAGCCCTTGTTCCAGCTAAACGCTTTTAAAAGCGCACGGGCGTTTTCTCTTATCCCCTTTTCGTCGTAAAGATGAAAGGGCGTTGGAATATCCTTGATGATTTCCTTCGTCTGCTCCAATGTGACAAACGGTTTCTTTTCCATTTTGTTTTACTCCTCTGTTTCCTTAATATACTCCTCTATGACTTCCTTAACATCATTCAAGCCTTCGCCGTTTACCGCTGAGAACGGTATCAACTGAACGCCCTCGTAATCGGCGAGCTCGTCCATGATTTCCTCGATCCGTTTTTCATAGGCGGTTTTTTTGAGCTTGTCTTTTTTAGTCAGCACAATAACAAACGGCGCATTGCAGTTGTAAAGGAAGTTGATCATATCATAATCGTCTTTGGTGGGCTTGTGGCGGATATCAATGATCTGAATGATCAGCGAAATGTTCCGCTCGTTTGAAAAATAACCCTCCACCAGTGATGCCCAGCGCTGTTTTTCCGCTTTGGACACCTTTGCGTAGCCGTAACCCGGTAGATCCACCATACGGAATTCCTGCAAGCGGTAGAAATTGACCGTAGCTGTTTTGCCGGGCTGCGCACTGACTCTGGCAAGCGCCTTGCGCTGAACCAGCTTGTTTATCAGCGAAGACTTGCCGACGTTGGAATGTCCCGAAAAAACCACCTCAGGCATATCCGATTTCGGAAGCTGCCTGACAGTACCTGCGGCATATTCAAAGCTTACGTCATTAAAATTCACGGAAACCTCCTTACTGCCTGATAGAAGGCGCTGCAGGGGTGGATCTTGAAAGCGGAAGATTTCGATTCCAAGCCTTTTCGGTCAGCATTATCGGATCAGCTATGGCGTAAGCCAACACTTCGCTGAAGCTTTCCACCGCGATAAACCGTACATTGTCTTTAACTGCCGGATCTATCTCACTGATATCCGGTTCATTGCTTTTAGGGATAAGCACGGTATTGATCTTGTGCTTATATGCTGCCATACTCTTTTCCTTCAAGCCGCCTATCGCCAGCACTTTGCCGCGCAAGGTTATCTCGCCCGTCATCGCAATATCGTGGCGCACAGGCTTTGAGGACAGCGCGGAATAAATCGCTGTTGCCATGGTAATGCCTGCCGAGGGACCGTCCTTTGGCACAGCTCCCTCGGGCGCGTGCAAATGGATGTCCTTATCCTTATAAAAATCAGGATTGATCCCCAGTACGTCGGCGTGGCTGCGGATACATGAGATCGCGGTCTTTGCGCTTTCCTTCATAACGTCTCCGAGCGAACCTGTCAGCTCAAGCTTTCCGGAACCGTCCATTACCGCAACTTCTATCGGCAGCAGTTCACCGCCGACCGATGTCCACGCAAGTCCGTTTACTACACCGACTTCATCTTGTTTATTTACGTTATCGGGTAAATATTTTTTATGTCCGAGCAATTCCTCGATCGTTTTTTCATTGATCCTGAAGCTTTCGATGCCGTCTTCAAGTTTTTTAACTGCACATTTGCGCATTACGGAAGCGATCGTGCGCTCCAGTGTGCGAACTCCTGCTTCTCTCGTGTAGTAGTCAATTAATGAATACAGCGCCTTTGCTGAAAACTTTAATTCATTTGCTGAAAAGCCGTTTAAATCAAGCTGTTTGGGCACTAAATGCTTTTTAGCGATATGGAACTTTTCTTCTCTTGTATAGCTGTTAAGCTCAATTATTTCCATTCGGTCGCGGAGCGGTGCGGGGATCGAACCCAGGTCATTAGCAGTTGTGATAAACATCACGTTCGACAAATCAAATGGAATATCAATGTAGTGATCGACAAACTTGTTGTTTTGTTCGCTGTCGAGAACTTCAAGCAAGGCAGAGGTAGGATCACCCTTATAATCTCCGGAAAGCTTGTCTATCTCGTCAAGGATCAGTACGGGATTGTTGGTTCCTGCGTTTTGGATCGCCGTAATGATCCTGCCGGGAATGGAACCGATGTATGTTCTTCTGTGACCCCTGATCTCAGCTTCATCCTTGACGCCGCCCAAGGCAATGCGCTGGCTTTTTCTGCCGATCGTCTGTGCTATCGACTGTGCGATCGAGGTCTTGCCGACGCCCGGAGGACCGACAAAACAGATTATCTGTCCTTTTTGCTTGTCGCTGAGTTTTTTAACTGCAAGCTGCTCGATTATCCTGTCCTTGATTTTTTCAAGCCCGTAATGGCTTTTATTCAAATCTTTGCGTATTTTTGATATAACGATTTTTTCCTTGTCGGATTTATTCCACGGAAGATCAAGCACGGTGTCAAGATATGTTCTGATTACGGATGCTTCCTGACTGCCCATGGGCATTTTCATCAGCTTTCTGCATTCCTTGAACAAGGCTTCCTCGGATTTTTCGTCTAAGCAAAGCTCTTCTATCCTTGCTGCGTAATCCTCCGCCTCCTGAGAAGGATTGTCATCCTCTCCGAGCTCTTCTTCGATGATGTGCTTTTGTTCGCGCAAAAAGTATTCTCGCTGCGATTCATCTATGCGCATTTTTGCACGTCGGGATATTTCTTCCTCTATCTTTAACAGGTAGTTTTCGTTTGTCAGCACTTCAAGGAGCATTTCCAGACGTTCCGTCTGCGGAAGCGTTTCGAGAATAGTTTGCTTTACGGGGAAATCAAGCATCACGTTTGCCGCGACAAAATCAGCCAGTTCACCCGGATATTTGCACAGAGCGATTTTAAAAATGATATCCGTGGGTGCTTGAGGAGCGATTTCCAAATAATGCTCAAACTCATTTTTGACCGCCCTGATCAGCGCTGAATCATGCGCAGTCAGATGATGGTTCTCCTCGGGAAGCGGCTTTACCTCAGCCATAAGGCATTGCTTACTGCTTACGGGAGCTGAGATTAGCGCACGGTACATTCCCTCAATAAAGATCCGCGTTGAGTTATCGGGTTGTCTGACAACCTGTTTGATTTTTGCGATAACGCCGATTTTATATAAGTCATTTAACCTCGGTTCATTGCTGGAGGCATCCTTCTGTGTAACAAGCAGGATCACCTGTTCCATTTCCATTGCAACATTGAT
The DNA here is from genome assembly GCA_902790475.1 of uncultured Ruminococcus sp. GTDB lineage: Bacteria > Bacillota > Clostridia > Oscillospirales > Acutalibacteraceae > Ruminococcoides. The sequence continues at coordinate 38,475 of CADASG010000003.1, forward strand.
TGCGGAAATGCTTTTTTGCCTGCCGATATCAAAATGTATAAGAGAATGAGGAAAAACAACTACTCCTCGTAAGGGCAGCACCGGAACAGTGATAGTATTTAATGTTGAGTTATCCATATCATCATCCTTTCTTATGATATGAAAAACAGGCAATACTGAACTGCGGCAAAAGCCGGTAGCAGTATTGCCTGAAAAGCAGTATACAACTTACCGCTTTATAATTTCAAAGTAGTAAAGAATTAAGAAGCTGAGCTGCGCTTTGAACGCTTGCCCGATTCTTTTTTCGGCAGAGGAAGCGAGAACGAAGATTTTTCTTTTTTGCGTGAAATCTGAGGCTGCTTTCCTTCCGTAACGACTTCCTTTGTAATAATGATCCTGTCGATCGTATTGTCTGAGGGGGTCTCAAACATTAAATCTGTGAGGATATCCTCCATTATACCGCGCAAGCCTCGTGCGCCGGTGTGCTGCTCCTGCGCTTTTTTGGCGATAGCCTCGAGCGCTTCATCCTCAAAATACAGATCAACATTGTCAAGCTCAAAGAGCTTTTTGTACTGCTGGACAATTGAATTCTTGGGTACGGTAAGGATTTTTATAAGAGCTTCGGTATCCAAACCGCTTAATGCGGTGATAACGGGAAGACGTCCGATCAATTCGGGAATAATACCGAATTTGACCAAATCGTGGGCAGTCACATCCTTCATCCACTCAGTTTCATCAAACTCAGCCTTGGATTTAACCAAGGACTCAAAACCGATAACGGAATTGCCCTTGCGCTTTTCAACAATTTTTTCCAAACCGTCAAAAGCGCCGCCGCAAATAAACAGGATGTTTTTGGTGTCGATCTGCAAAAATTCCTGCTGAGGATGCTTTCTTCCGCCCTGAGGGGGAACATTGGCAACAGTGCCTTCAACTATTTTCAGCAAAGCCTGCTGCACGCCTTCACCGCTGACGTCACGCGTGATTGAAGGATTCTCGGATTTTCTGGCAATTTTGTCTATTTCATCAATATAGATTATTCCGCGCTCAGCACGTTCGATATCGTAATCGGCAGCCTGTATCAGCTTTAACAGGATGTTTTCCACATCCTCGCCGACGTAGCCGGCTTCGGTGAGCGTTGTCGCGTCGGCAATGGCGAAAGGTACGTCAAGCGCCTTGGCAAGCGTCTGAGCCAGCAGAGTTTTGCCCACGCCGGTCGGACCCAGCAGCAGCACGTTGCTCTTGGCAAAATCAATGTTTTCGTCGTTGGCGCAGGCGCGCTTATAGTGATTATAAACCGCTACGCTCAGAGTAATCTTGGCATGATCCTGACCGATCACATATTCATCAAGAATAGCTTTGATCTCCTTCGGTTTCAAAAGCTCTGCAATTGATTCCTTTGGCGGCTGCGGCGCAAGGTTTCTGTTCGTTCTGCCTGCGTTTTCGCGATCAAGCTCGCCTGACTGTTCAAGTATATTCATGCACAGATCGACGCAGCGGTCGCAAATATACGCGCCGTTGCCCGCGATCAGCCTGAGCACCATATCCTGCGGCTTACCGCAGAACGAGCAGTAAATCTCCTTATCGTTATTCTTGTTAGACATTGCCGTCCCTCACCTTATCTCTTTTCAATAACCTTGTCGATCAAGCCGTATTCCAACGCCTGCTGCGCCGTCATGAAATTATCGCGCTCGGTATCGTTTTTCACGATATCCAAAGGCTTGCCGGTATTTTCGGCGAGAATTTGATTTAAACGCGATTTGGTATCAAGCATATATTTTGTATGGATCTCCATATCGGTTGTCTGACCCTTATAGCCGCCCAAAGGCTGATGGATCATGATAGTGCTGTTTGGCAGTGCAAGGCGTTTGCCCTTTGTGCCTGCGGAAAGCAGAAACGCACCCATGCTTGCCGCCATACCCATGCAAATAGTTGAAACATCGCATTTGATATACTTCATGGTGTCGTAAATAGCAAAGCCGTCTGTGACACTTCCGCCGGGGCTGTTGATATAAAGGCTGATATCCTTTGTAGGATCCTGACTTTCAAGATAAAGGAGCTGCGCGACAATAACGCTGGCAGAGGCACTGTTTACCTCATCATGAAGCATGACGATCCTGTCGTTTAAAAGTCTGGAATAAATATCATATGAGCGTTCGCCTCGGTTGGTTTGTTCAACAACATAAGGTACCAATGCCATAATATCATAACCTTTCTTAGTTTTAGTATTTCAAAAAAATATTATTTATGCAAATCACTTTATATTTGCGGATTCTTTTACCAGTTCAAGAGCCTTCTGAACCTTTACGTCCTCAGAAAGTGAATCTGCGGGAACAGCAGCCTTGACCTTTTCGATATCCATCTTATAGGATTCCGCCATCTTTGAGTATTCCTCGTCCAAATCTGTGTCGGAAACCTCGATATTTTCCTTGTCAGCGATAGTTTGAAGCGCAAGTCTGAGCTTAACTCTCTTCTCGGCGTCGCTTCTGTACATATCTCTCAGAGCATCCGCATCCATGCCCATATACTGCATATAGGTGTTCATATCCATACCCTGTGAGCGAAGGCGCATATCAAAATCTCTGATCATGTCGTTTACCTGATTGTCATACATAGCCTCGGGGATCTCGCCCTCGATCAATTCAATAAGCTTATCGGCGATCTGATCGTCAACGTCCTTTTCGGCTTCATCGATCAGGCGCTTCTCTATTGTTTCTCTGAGTTCAGCCTTATACTCATCAAGGGTCTCTTTATCGGATACGTCCTGTACGAACTCGTCGTCAACCTCGGGGAGCTCCTTGGTTTTGATCTCGTGGAGATTGATTTTGAACTCGGCGTTTTCGCCTGCGAGCTCTTCCGCCTGATAATCCTCGGGGAAATCTACGGAGATGGTGAATTCCTCGCCGATCTGATGACCGACGATCTGCTCCTCAAAGCCGGGAATGAAATTGCCGGAGCCAAGAGCAAGACTGTATTTCTCAGCCTTACCGCCGTCAAAGGGTTCGCCGTCGGTATAACCTTCAAAGTCGATAACGACTGTGTCGCCGATTTCGGCAGCTCTGTCCTCAACGTTCACCATTCTGGAATTGCGGTCTCTTACCTTTTCGATTTCCTCGTCAACCATCTCATCGGTTACCTCGGTAGATTTCTTTTCGATCTCAAGACCCTTGTAGCCGTCGATCTCCATTGTGGGCTCTACCGTGACGGTCGCTTTGAAAGTGAAGCCTTCCTTGCCTGCTTCCAGAGCCTCCAGCTTTTCTACCGCTACGATCTTAACGTCTGCTTCCTTTGCAGCGTCATAGAGCGCGTCGGGATAGCAATCCTGCATAGCGTCGTCATAGAACACTTCGGTACCGTACATCTTTTCAATGATCCTTCTGGGAGCCTTGCCCTTTCTGAAGCCCTGAACATTGATTTTCTTAACTTGCTTTTTATATACGGCGTTGACAGCTTTATCAAAGGTTTCACCGTCAACGGATACTGTCAATTCATAAGAATTTGCTTCTTCTCTTTTAGTACATTCCTTTAGTGCCATTTTAGATTCCTCCAGTAATTATAATAAATTATATCGCTTTATTATACCACAATTGATTATATAAATCAAGTTATCTTACCAAAACAGGCATAAAGCCTATTTTATCGCATGAAACCAACCGGAAATTTATACCTTTATACTCACCCTCAAAGGCAAGCCTAAAGTTTTTCTTTCCGTGTATATGCCCGTAATAGCATTTTCGGATGCCGTATTCCAATAACACATCCATGATTTCCGTACACTCTATCCCCCGGTAGTACGGCGGATAGTGCAAAAACACAACAGGTTCCAGCCCTGTCGGCAGCGCTTGTTCAATACTCATTTTCAGCCTGCCGACCTCACGGTTGAGCACTTTTATGTCTTCCGGCGTATCATTTTCCAAGAACCATCCGCGCGTTCCGCACACGGCATATTCTCCGCACGAATAGGCGTTGTTGAACAAGATGGAAATGGTGGAAAGCTGACTCGTCTGAAGAAACTGATCCATCTTGTTTTTTGTGCCCCACCAGTAATCGTGATTGCCCTTTAGAAAAAGTTTTTTCCCTGGTAAGTCGTCGATGAACTTGAAGTCAATATAGGTTTGTTCAAGCTTCATTGCCCACGAAATATCACCGGCGATCACCACAGTGTCATCTTCGGCAACCAGCTTTTGCCAGTTTTCTTTCAATCTGTCCACATAGTCATTCCAGCCTGCGAAAACATCCATGGGCTTGTCCTCACCCAAAGACAGATGCAGATCGGCAATAGCAAACAACGACATTATTCTATGGACAATGACTTAAGAACATACGCCTTCATATCGTCAGACTCGATAACATCGGAAAAACGGGCGGTCTTGTTCTTTAATCCTGCAAGAGGCGCCGGAACGTCCATGCCGGTAAGCTCGTTGAGCCTGTCCACCATATCGAATTCGTTTGCAGGCAGTTCTTCATTCGGAGCTACTGCTTCAAGAACCGCCTTGGAGAATTTATACGGGCTTGCGGTAGATGCGATAACAGCAGGTGTATTATCGCCCGTAGCGTCAACATACTGCTCGTAAACATTCACGGCAACCGCGGTATGGGTATCGCAAAGGTAATGCTTTTCCTCAAACAAGCGGCTGATGGTTTCACGGGTTTTGAGGTCGTCGCAGAAGCCGCCGAAGAAGTTTTCTTTTATGACTGTCTTAACCTCATCGGGAACTTCATATTTTCCGACGGTTTTAAGCGCCGTCATCCACTGCGCGGTCATTGTATCGCTGTCTCCTGAAAGCTTATATAAAAGCCTTTCAAGATTGCTGGATACCAGAATATCCATTGACGGAGATACGGTCGTATAGAATTGTCTGTTTTTATCATATACGCCTGTATTTATGAAATCGGTAAGGACATTGTTGGAATTGGAAGCGCAAATGAATTTGTTTACGGGAAGTCCCATGAGGCTCGCGTAATATGATGCGAGGATATTTCCGAAGTTACCGGTTGGAACAACTACGTTGATGCTGTCGCCGAGCGAAATTTTTCCGTCGTTTACCATATCGCAGTACGCGGAAATATAATAAACGATCTGCGGCAGCAAACGTCCCCAGTTGATAGAGTTTGCAGAAGAGAACAGCATGTTGTTTTCCGCAAGCTTTTCGGATATGTCGGAAGTGGTAAAGATTTTCTTAACGCCGGTCTGTGCGTCGTCAAAGTTACCCTCGATCGCACATACCTTAACGTTAGCGCCTTCCTGTGTGTTCATCTGATGCTTTTGCATCGGGCTTACACCGTTGACGGGATAGAAAACTATGATTTTGGTGTGTTCAACATCCTTGAAGCCCTCCAAAGCTGCCTTTCCCGTATCGCCCGAGGTCGCGACAAGAATAACGGCGTCCTTGCCGTCATATGTCTTTTTAAGGGATTTTGTCAAGAGGTGAGGCAAGATCTGCAAAGCCATGTCCTTGAAAGCACAGGTAGGGCCGTGCCACAGCTCAAGGATATTCAATTCTTTACCGTTCAGAGAGGTATAAGTCAGCGGAGCAGGATTGCTTCCGTCAAACTTTTCCGCAGTATACGCTTTTTCAACGCAGTCGTTGATTTCTTCCTCACCGAAATCCGTCAGGAAATCGGAGAATACTTTTTTAGCCCTTCCTCTGTAATCTTCCTTTAACAGCGATTTGAAATCATCCTCGCTGTAACGCGGAAATTCCTGAGGTACAAATAAGCCTCCGTCCTTGGAAATACCCTGCGCGATCGCCTGTGCCGCAGAAACGACCTCGTTTTTGTTTTGAGTGCTGTTATATAACATAAAATCATCCTTTCCGATACATATGGCAACACCGCACAATTCAAGGCGCACGGCTTGCTTGAATCTTATTCCGTCAGCTTGCCCAAAAAATCTCGGCAAGGCGACAGCCTTACCTCAATTTATGAAAAATCTTACTGCGCAATCCGCACACCTGAATTATGCGGTATTGCCATATACTTCATATAATCGATTAACAATTTATTTTACTACATAATTTGCCGATTGTCAAAGATTTCGGCGATTTTAAGCGGTTTTAACATAAAAAAACCGGATTCAGCGCCGAGCGCGGTTATTTTCTGTTGTAAAAGCGTTTTTGATGTATCGAATTCGATCAAGCTTTAAGGTGTTTTCATCAACAAACACCTCGCAAACATCAAACCGACAGTAGGCATTTTCTTTCCTTTCTGATAAATACGCTTCCGACGTCATTATGATTTTACGACGCTTGCTGTATGTTACAGCCTGATACGGTTCCGTCAAAGAGTTGATGTGCCGTGTTTTGACTTCCACAAACAGCAAGCAATCCTTTTCCCGGGCAATAATATCTATCTCGCCGTATTTTTTTCGGTAGTTACGTTCAAGGATCTTGCAGCCGTGTTTTTTTAAATAGCGGACGGCATAGTCCTCGCCTGCATCACCCGTTTGTTTCTTGGTAAACAATGTCATGGCAAAATCTTCTTTAAGAAGCTCAGTCTGTGATACGGGCAAGGTCCGTACTCCTTCAGAGCTGCAACGTGAGCCTTGGTGCCGTAGCCTTTATGCTTGTCAAACTGATACACGGGATATTCCTCCGCGTATTTATAAAGCAGGCGATCCCTTGAAACTTTGGCGAGGATCGACGCGCAGGCTATAGACATGGACTGCGCGTCTCCTTTGACGACGCACTCGCCCGGGATATCAAGGTGCGGCATACGGTTTCCGTCGATCATCGCATAATCGGCGGAGACATCTAAGCCCTCCACAGCGCGCTTCATGGCAAGCATGGTGGCGTTAAGAATATTCATGCTTTCGATTTCTTCTACTGACGCGAAAGCGACCGCGTATGAAACGGCGGTTTCCCTGATTATGTCAAACAAAGCCTCGCGCTTTTTCTCGCTGAGCTTTTTTGAATCGTTTACACCTTCGATAACCGTATCAACGGGCAGGATAACCGCGGCGGCGCAAACCGGTCCGGCGAGAGGTCCTCTCCCCGCTTCATCAACACCGCAGATGTATTTGTAGCCTTTTTGCAGGGCGTTTTCCTCATAAGCGAGCCAATTCATATCTTATCTCCATAAGGCATTTCAACGGTTATGCGACCGAGCTTTGCTGCTCTGAATTCATCAAGCAGCATTACGGCAGCGCGTTCCGTATTGATTTCGCCGCCAGATACCAGCATACCGCGTTTTTTTCCTATTAACCGCAGCAATTCATAAGAATCCATCTGCTCAATATCTTCGTTTTCAAGCTTGAACCTCGTTATAAACTCCTGCGGCCTGAGCTTTTTGAGAAAGTCGAGCAAGCGAACAGCTAAAAGCTCGATATCCATTACCTGATCCTTTACGGCTCCCGTAAAAGCCAAATGCTCTCCGACAGTCTGATCGTCGAATTTAGGCCACAGCACGCCCGGAGTATCCAGCATTTCAAGGTTTTTGCTGATGGTAAACCACTGATTGCCGCGCGTTACACCGGGACGATCCTCTACCTTGGCGCGGTTTTGGCGCGAAATGCGATTGATAAAAGATGATTTTCCGACGTTGGGTATACCCACTATCATAATTCGCATTGTGGGATTTTTCATTCCTTTGGCTTGAAGTCGGTTGATTTTTTCCTTCATCACCTCATTTACTGCCTGCGGAAACTTATTCAGACCTCTGCCGCTTTTACAATCGACCGCAAGCGCGGTTATCCCCTGTTTTTTGTAATAATCAATCCACATTTTTGTCGCGGTTTGATTTGCCATGTCGCATTTATTGAGCAAAATGACCCTCGGCTTGTTTTGGATAAGATTATTAAGCTCGGGATTACGGCTGCTCACGGGGATACGCGCGTCGATTATTTCCGCCGCAGCGTCAACTAATTTCAAGCTTGCCTGGATTTGACGTTTTGTTTTGGTCATATGACCGGGGAACCATTGTATTGTTTGCGTGTTACTCATAGATACCTCGTAGAAAAATAAGCTTATTCCTACCGAAAGAAGAATAAGCTTATCAAAATATTAGTAAAGATACTTTATGCGGTCGAAAGGCAGCGCGATAAACTGCGCTTTTCCGATGACGTTATTAACGTCGATCAAGCCGATCTCAGAGCTGCGGCTGTCAAGAGAAACCTTACGGTTATCACCCATAACAAAGATCTTACCCTTGGGGATAACTTCGGGGATCTCGTTGTTGCCCTTGTTATTCGCAAAGGTCGAGCCGTCGATATAGGGCTCGGAGAGAACAACGCCGTCAACGATGATCTTATCATTCTCGTAATCAAGCTTGATCGACTGACCCTCGGTAGCGATAACGCGCTTAATAAGCGGTTGTGAATAATTTTCCGCATGAGAAATAACGACAATATCACTGTCGTGAGGAGTATAAAACAGATTGGTCACAATAACCTTGTCGTGATTATTCAGCGTGTCGTCCATGGAAGTGCCGTCAACCTCGACCAATCTGAATATAAAGGTTAGGCAGAGAACTACAATGGCGATCGCAAAAATGACACAGCGGATCCAGTCAAATACTCCTGCGGTCAGTCCCTCTTCCTTAGCCGCCTCAAATTCTACCGCGTTGGGATTCTTTGAGCCGGGCTTGCCTCTGTTTTTCTTTGTTTTACCTTTTTCTTCGGGAGCTTCCTCGAAAGCAGCTTTGAACTCTTCCTGAAAATGCTCGTCAAATCTACCTGATTTAACAGGGGCACTCTCATTATGTTCATCAATATCTAAAGCAATCTTATAATCTGAAAACTCTTTTTCTAATTCTTCATCATACTTGCTTGAAATGTCTTTGCTCACAATTTCACCTACTCAGAAGTCACAGTTTCATATAGAGAAAAAAGGGAACTAAGCAGTCCCCTTTTGCGTATTCGAGAATTACTTACGAATCTGTTCCTTAACCTTAGCAGCCTTACCTACTCTGTCACGGAGATAATAAAGCTTGCTTCTGCGAACTTTACCGTAGCGAACAACCTTAACATCCTTAACGTTGGGTGAATGAAGCGGGAACACTCTTTCAACACCTACGCCGTATGCTACGCGTCTTACGGTAAATGTTTCAGCCACACCGCTGCCTCTCTTGGCAATAACAGTGCCCTCAAACATCTGGATTCTCTCTCTGTTGCCTTCACGAATGTTGACTGATACTCTTACGGTATCACCGATGCCGAACTCGGGAGTAGTCTCTTTTACCGATTCAGCTGCAATTGTTTTCAATGCGTCCATTTTTTCCTCCTAATTTTATCCGATATTCATACCCTGATGGCAGCGGACTATCAGTTCTTAAATGACGGCTGTGCCGTTATTTGAGCCACGTCGCAGGTTACGACGGAACCAAATTCCTTAATATTTTATCATAAAAGAAACTATAAATCAAGTGTTTTTTCAAAAAATAAGCGTATTTCCTAACTATTGTGAACTATCTAATAAAGATAGCCAAAATGATTAAAGGGAAACGCGACGAACTGTGCTTTTCCGACAATGTTTTCTACATCGATCAAACCTATTTCCGCCTTGCGGCTGTCCTTGGAAATCGGGCGGTTGTCTCCCATTACAAAAACCTTTCCCTTCGGTATCTCGGAAGGGATCTCATAATCAGCAAAATTATGGGAAAATGTCGTGCCTTTTATATAATTCTCTTTCAAAACTTCTCCGTCAACAATGATTCTTTCATTCTGAAAATCAAGCGTGAGTTTTTGACCCTCGGTAGCGATAACGCGTTTTATGATAGGCTTGTTGTAATGCTCTCCGTGTGTGATCACGATGATATCTCCGTTATGAGGTGTATACAGCATATCCGTAACCATTACCATATCATTGTCGGACAAGGTGTCGTTCATTGAGCCTCCGTCAACTTTAATGATACGCAGTAAAAACACCGAGCATACCATTGCGATAATAAAGGTAAAAATGATCGTTCTTACCCAGTCATATACAGTATTCACCATACTGTTATCGTTTACATCGCCGACAGTGCTTTCGATTTGTTGTGAGTTTTGTTTATTCATATTCTTCACCTGCTTGTTCGATCGTTACCGACTTATGTTTCTTAATTTATTTAAAAATGAATCAAAGTATTCAGGCAAAACGGAATCAAACTCCATGTATTTTCCTGATTTAGGATGTATAAAACCGATTTTTTTGGCGTGAAGGCACTGACCGCTAAAGTTAAGCTTTTCACCTTTAACGCCGTACACTTGATCTCCCGCGACAGGATGACAGAGATATGCCATGTGTACGCGTATCTGATGGGTCCTTCCCGTTTCCAAAATACACCGAATGTGCGTGTAGCCCTTGTAGCGGCTGAGCACCCGATAATGTGTAACGGCGTGCTTGCTGTTGCGCTCGGTGACACACATTTTTTTGCGGTCGTTAGGGTTCCTGCCTATCGGCGCGTCAACCGTTCCCTCATCGGTTTTCAGGTTTCCGAAAACTACAGCCTCATATTCCCTTGTAAATGAGTGTGCCTTGATCTGTTCTGCAAGGGAAGCGTGAGCCTTATCATTCTTTGCGACGATAAGCAGACCGCTGGTATCCTTATCTATCCTGTGAACAATTCCCGGGCGCATTACGCCGTTGATGCCGGACAAGCTGTCTCCGCAATGGTAGAGCAGAGCGTTGACAAGCGTACCTTCGTAGTTGCCTGCCGCGGGGTGAACTACCATCCCCTTCGGTTTATTGACGACAAGCAAATCGTTGTCCTCATAAACAATTTCTATGGGGATATCCTCCGCTTTTGCCTCATACGGGATCGGGTCGGGAATACTCACCGAAATTGTATCTCCGAGCTTTAGTTTGGATTTTTTATTTACGCGCTGTCCGTTTACGGTCACACCGCCGTTTTCGATCAAACCGACTGCAGCGCTGCGCGATAAACCTATTTCTGCATCCGCAATGTATTTGTCAACTCGGATACCGTTTTCTTCACAAAAAAGACGATGCTCCGTCATTCTTGAAGCTCCTTTTTGCCGTTCTTAAAGGAATCCGTGAAAAACAGAAGATATACAGCTAAAAGAAACACGCCTATTGTGATACAATAATCCGCAAAGTTGCAGACCGGCGGAAAAAAGGAAAAACTGAGGTAATCAATAACAAATCCGTAGTAGATCCTGTCGATCAGATTGCCGATACCGCCGCCGATGATCAGCGCAGAGGCAATGTAAACAAGCTTTCCCTGAGGCCGTTTTTTAAACATATAGAAAATAATGAGAAACAGCATGATGACCGTGACCGCAATGAAGATCCACTGCATTCCCTGAAACATACCGAAAGCAACGCCTCGGTTTTCAACGTAAGTCAGTTTAAATATGTCGCCGAACACCTTTACGGTTCCAACCGGTTTTAAATACAGCAATACAAGCATTTTAAAAAACAGGTCAAGAGCGGCAATCGCCGCGCCGATGATTAACGCGATAACCGGCATAATACCTCCAGCCTTCAATATAAGGAAATCGGTGCAATCATCATCACACCGATTTCGCTATGGTTTATCACTTATTGTAAATTTTCGCAGCAACGTGCGCAGATTGTCGGATGCTCACTGTTCATGCCAACCGTTTTGCTGATCGACCAGCAGCGCTCGCATTTTTCGCCCTCTGCTTTTTCCACTGTGATGGAGAGCTCGCCTCCGTTATCCTTGATCTCAACCTCGGATACAATAAATGCAGCCGCCAGTTCGGACTCGGCTTTTTTAAGGAAAGCGAGTTTTTCTCCGCCCGCTGAAAGGGTTATCTTTGCTTCCAGAGAGCTTTTGATGGTTTTTTCTTTGATAACAGGCTCCAGCGCCTTTTTGACTTCATCTCTGAGTTCATGTATCTCCTCCCAGAAGCTCATGAAGTCAGCTTCGGCGGTGAAGTCGATTTTTTCGGGCATCTCGTTATAGATAACATGCTCTGTGTTTTCACCTTTACCGTGAGGCATGTACTTCCAGATCTCATCGGAGGTATACGCCAAAATCGGCGCGATCATTCTTGTCATCGCATTTAAAATGAGATAAATCGTGCTCTGCGCCGCTCTTCTGGACAGACTGTCAGCCTTTTCGGTATATAATCTGTCCTTTAGAACGTCAAGATAGAAGTTTGACATATCCACAACGCAGAAGTTATGGATGCTGTGATATACAATGTGGAATTCGTACTTATCGTAGGATTCCCTGACCTTATCAATCAATTCATTGAGTTTTGTAACTGCCCATTTGTCGATCGGTGTTAAGTCATCGACGCTCACCATATCGTTATCGGGATCAAAGTCGGCGAGGTTGCCGAGAATATATCTTGCAGTGTTTCTGATTTTTCTGTAAGCTTCCGAAAGCTGTTTTAAGATATCAAGGGAGATCGCAACATCGGACTGATAATCGCAGGAAGCTACCCAAAGCCTGAGTACATCGGCTCCGAACTGCTTCATTACCTCCTGAGGGCTGATGCCGTTGCCGAGCGATTTGCTCATTTTGCGCTTTTCCATATCCAGGATCATACCGTGAGTGAGTACGGTTTTGTAAGGCGCAGTGCCTGATGTGGCTACGGAGGTGAGCAGCGAGGACTGGAACCAGCCTCTGTACTGATCGTTGCCCTCCAAATACAAATCGGCAGGATAGCTTAAATATCCGCGGCGTTTTACAACGGCGGTATGTGAAGAACCGCTGTCAAACCAAACATCCATAATGTCTTTTTCTTTATCAAAGCTGCGGCAGCCGCACTTGGGACAAGAGGTGCCCTCAGGCAGAATTTGATCCGCTTCTTTGTCAAACCATGCGTTTGAACCTTCCTTGCCGAAAAGCTCGGCAACAGCAAGCATAGCTTCTTTATTGATATAAGGCTCTCCGCAGTCCTTGCAATAGAAAATCGGGATCGGCACGCCCCATTTACGCTGACGGGAAATACACCAGTCTTTTCTGTCGCGTACCATGGAAGTGATCCTGTCCTGACCCCATGCCGGGATCCATTCAACTGATTCAATAGCCTTGACTGCCTCTTCCTTGAAGTCGTCAACCGAACAGAACCACTGATCGGTTGCTCTGAACAGGATAGGTGACTTACATCTCCAGCAGTGCGGATACTGGTGAATGATCTTCTTTAACGCAAACAGTGAATTGTCGGCGTCAAGCTTGATCGCTATTTTCTTGTTGGCTTCATCGGTAGTCAAACCGGCGAATTCTCCTGCTTCCTCGGTGAGTACGCCGTCGCCGTTGACGGGACAGATAACGGGGATCTCGGGATAATTGCGGCAAACGTTGTAGTCGTCAACACCGTGACCGGGCGCAGTATGAACGCAGCCCGTTCCGCTTTCAAGCGTTACGTGCTCGCCGACGATAAGCATGGATTCACGGTCAAGGAACGGGTGCTGAGTTTTCATGTACTCGAGCTCGCTGCCCTTGATCTCGGCTACGACCTCATAATCGCTTATTTCCGCTTCTTCCATGGCAGCCTTATATAACTCCGTAGCCATTACAAAGAATTCGTCGCCGCTTTTAATTACGGAATAGTCATAACGGGGACCGACGCAGATAGCCACATTTGCAGGAAGAGTCCATGTGGTCGTTGTCCAAATCACAAAGGATACCTTTTTGGGATCGATGCCCATAGCAGCGAATTTACCCAGATCGTCGGTAACACGGAATTTTACATAAATAGAATGGCAGGGATCCTCAGCATACTCGATTTCAGCCTCGGCAAGCGCAGTTTTACACTCGGGACACCAATACACAGGCTTTAAGCCTCTGTAAATATAGCCCTTATCCGCCATTTCGGCAAATACCTTAATCTGCTCCTCTTCAAATTCGTGCTTTAAGGTAATATAAGGATTATCCCATTCACCGATGCAGCCGAGGCGCTTGAACTGTTCGCGCTGATCATTGATATAACCCGTAACAAATTCTTCACAAAGCTTACGAAGTTCAACGACCGAAATGTCAGCGGAGCTTCCGATACCTGCTTTCTGTCTCGCTTTGAGCTCTGTGGGCAGTCCGTGAGTGTCCCAACCGGGTACAAACGGCGCTTTATAACCCGCCATATTCTTTTGACGGACAATAAAGTCCTTAAGCAGCTTATTGAGCGCATGACCAAGGTGAATATCGCCGTTTGCATACGGAGGTCCGTCGTGCAAAACGAACAGCGGCTTGCCCTCGTTTATTTCCATAAGCTTATCATAAACCCGTTCGTTCTCCCAATTTTGCAGCATCACAGGTTCGCTTTTGGGCAAGCCCGCGCGCATTGGGAAATCGGTCTTAGGCAGATTAAGTGTCGCGTTATAATCCTTACAATCCTTACACATTTATATGCTCTCTCCAGTTTTTAGTTTATTCGTCCGAAACGTCGTAATTGTCGCCAAACTTCAGCTGGCTGAATTTGCTCGTTTTCTTTAAAGGTACTCTGGTCGTGTCGCTGCTTACCGATGCAGGAGCCTGAGTGAACGCAGGTGCCTCGCTTTGTACAGGCTGCTGAACAGGCTGTGCAGGCTGTACGGGTTGAGCCTGCTGTACAGGCTGGACAGGAGCTTCCGCGGGCTGCTCAACCGTCTTGGGATGCTCGATCGGAGTTGTGGGATATCTTTTGTCAAGATCTTCCCTGGATTGATTCACATCGGCGGTCGTCGGGAAATCATCAATGGTTTTGATGTGGCTGCTGTAAAGCTCGATAAGTTCGTTTCTGAGCGTTACAGCGTCAGACTGCAGCGCAAGGTAGTTTTCTTTTTCCAGCGCAGTCATTTTGTTGGCGTCGGCAACAAGTCCCTGTGCCTTGACCTCGGCGTCGCGGATGATCCTCGCAGCCTTTTCCTTGGCTTCCTTAATGCATGCGTCGCTCATTTTTTGTGAAGTGAGCAGCGCGTTTCTGACAGTTTCTTCGTCGGAACGGTATTCCTCAAGACGGGTAGCCAGTCTGTCGATCTTATGTACCAGATTGGTTTTTTCTTTTCTGAGCTGTTCAAAGGAAGCGATTACTTCATCAATAAACGCGTCCACGTCCTCGGCTCTGTAACCGCCGCTCAGAGTGGCTTTTCTGAAACTGATGTTTTTGATCTCATCAATGGTAAGCATTATAAGCACTCCTTATCTGTAATGAATGATTGATATTCTGATACGGTGCTTTTTTGTATTACCCAATACACCGCATATTTCATATTTTCCCTTACCGCGAACGGTAAGTTTGTCGCCCTCATTAATTGTTCGGCTGATTTTGGAACACGGAAAATGATTGATGCTGACCAAACCGGACAAAATCAATTCCTTTGATTTTTCGCGTGAAAGACCCGTAACAGCCGAAACGATATTATCAACACGCATGGAACTGACGCTGTAAATCATTTCCTTTGTCTCTCTGCCCTTAGGCAAGGATCCCTCCTTTGCCTCGGACAGCTTAACGCCCACGTTCCCGACCTTGCCGATCTGTGACATCACATAATCCTTGATTTCGGTTTTAACAAAGGCAACTGCCCTGCCGTCCTCTATCAGGATATCTCCGACAGTTTCACGCTCCAACCCCAGCGACATCAGCGCGCCTAAAAAATCGCGGTGAGTCAGCTTGTAGGATGGACGAAAAATAAATTCTATCGGAAATACGGGAAACGGCGCCGGATCGTCATAAAACAATCCTAATACTTTGCGTTCGGCGCCCTCATAACCGCCGAAGAAAGAGTAGTTTTCAAAGCAGACGGATCGCAAATAGCGTTCTGCGCACGCCTGCTCCTCCTCTGTCAAAAACGAAAAGAAATAGGGTTTCATTCGCTGCTGACAGAGATATACAGCGTTGTCAAGCTTAGAATACAGCAGTGTGTGATCAGAAGTATACACCGCTGTTCTCAAGCTCGTCCAATAAGTCGTCACCCGTCAAATCAACATTTGACGGAATAATAATATAAGTATTGGTTGCCACTCTCTTGATCTTGCCGTTGTTAGCATAGGCAACGCCGCTGAGGAAATCCAGGATTCTTCTTGCCATGTCCTTGTTTGTATCTTCAAGGTTCAATACAACAGTATGTGTTTTCATCAACTCGTCTGCAATGGAACGGGTTTCTTCGCCGAAGCGCTCGGGCTTAAAAAGGCTGACCTGCAGCTTTGCGGTAGCGTTTATATTCAACACCTTGCTTCTGGAAGAACCGGAAGAAGGCTGTCTTTCACGGTCTCTGTCCCCGGAAGCAGGCTCCGCATATCCATCGTCATCACCCTCGTCCGAATAACCGTATTCATCATACTCGTATTCATCGTCGGGAGCGTCCCACATACGTTTGAATTTATCAACTATTCCTGCCATTGATATTTCCTCCTACATTTAAGTATAATTTCTCGCGCCGAACAGCGCCGAGCCGACTCTAACCATATTCGCACCTTCAAGTATTGCCTCATAGTAATCGGCAGACATACCCATTGAAAGTATAGTCATATTTATATTATCTAATTTTTTTTGCGATATGTCAAGAAATATCTTGTGCATATTATTAAAATAATTAGAAATTTTATGTTTATTATCACAAATTGGCGGAATTGTCATCAATCCCTTGACCGAAACAGAGGGTAATTCGGCGATTTGACAAAGTAATTCTTCTAAATTCTCCTCGTAAACGCCGCTTTTGTTTTCCTCGCGCCCGATGTTGACCTCAACAAGAATATCGGTCGTTCTGTTGTGTTTAAGCGATTGGTTTGATATTTCCTTCGCCAGCTTCAAAGAATCTACCGACTGGATCAAATCAACCTTGTCAACGATTTGTCTGACCTTATTTGTTTGCAAATGACCGATGAACTGCAGTGAGCAGTGAGACAGATCGTAATCGTCATATTTTGAAAGCAGCTCCTGTACCCTGTTTTCACCGATATGATCAAGTCCCAGTGAAATTGCATGATTGATCACAGAGGCTTCTACTGTCTTGGTAGCGGCGAGAAAAGTGATGTCCTCGCGCTTTTTTCCTGCTTTTTGCGCGGCTTCCGCAATACGCTCATTGATAAAATGATAGTTGTATTCAACGTCACGCAATAACTTTTCCGTCATAAAGATCATCTCCCTTTACTATGACTTTATCATAAAGTGCAATCGTTTCACCGTTGAAGAGCAGTGAAGGATCGGGCTCCATGTCGCAGATGACATAATCCTCATCGGCATAAAGGATCGAGATCTGTTTGAACTGAACCTCGCTGCCGTAGAGCACGTAAACGCCCTGAACCTTCTTCTTCTCTTTATGAGCTTTACCGTTATCCTCATATGTGGTTTTTGTGACAAAATCATCATGAACGGCGCGTTTTGAGACCCTTAGTCCCGTATAGTTGCCTAAGCCGATTTCAATAGGCTCCTGCCGAGCCTCCAAAATACCGTTATCCATATAGTCGCATTTCAATACGACTAATGCCTTTCCGCTTTTGCTGTCCTGAGAAATACGGTAGATCTTCGCCGGGATAGACTCTGTGGTGGCTTCCTCAAACAGAACCGTCACGGCACTGTCCCAGATATTCAGGCGAGACGCCTCGTCGGAACTGACCTCGCAGGCGACATACCAGTTTACGTTGCTTACGACCTTGCCGGCTATATTAGACGGAACGCTGCCCTTTTTAAATTCACGAAGATTTGACAGTCTCATTTTTGAAACATCCTTAAAAGGATAAACATTTTCGTAGCCGTCGCAAAATTCGGTAAAATATCCTGCCTTGTCTGTTTTTATGGTGTCTATTGCTTCACCCGCAGAAGTCCTCAGCTGTTCCGCTTCCGCCTTTAACTCATTTATTTTTTTATTAAAATTCGTTACCTTACCGGTAAAAAGCTGACGCTGATTAATAGCTGACAACAGATTATCGGAATCTGTAAAGCACGAATTCACATCGTTTTTGTTTGTATCGTGCAAATAGTTTATTACGCTGTTTTTGATGTTATTGTTGATGATATCAAGACTCAGCGCACCTGTCACGCTGTTTTTTTGGATAGCTTCCAGGGCTTTGACGTCTTTTTCGATACTGTCCGCCATGGTGTTGCGCACCGCGGCTTTTTCATCGGAGTAAACCTTGGCGATCTCGCCGTTGGCGTTTACCGTGTCGCCGTTAGCGCAGGAATAAGATAAGATACCCTTGGTATCCTTTGGGATAATATTTTCATCCCGTATTATGAACCCGTTTGAATAAATGGTATCCGTAACCGTTGTACGAACTGCGTTTTCGGTCGGATACATATTGAATTGAGAACTAAGCAGCAAATAGGCGACATAAATCAGCGCCAGGATAGTAAGCGCTGCCACCAGAATTCGCTTGAACAATAATTTATCCATACAACAATCCTTTGTTTATGATAATGACCGCAGCGTTATATAATTCTTCATATGAATTATAATCATCTGCATACAGCCAGTTAATCGTTGAATCTCGTTTAAACCAGGTGATTTGCCTTTTGGCGTAACGTCTGGTTTCTCTTTTTAACTTTTCAATACACGTTTCCAAATCAAGCTCGCCGTTGATGTACGGCGCGAGCTCTTTATATCCGATAGCCTTCACTGCTGTGTAGCCGAGAGGCTGACTCAAGACTTTTTTCGCTTCCTCAAGCAAGCCTTGACTTATCATAATGTCAACCCTTTGGTTGATCCTTTCATATAACCTTTCACGATCCCGATAATTCAATCCGATTTTGATTGGCAGATAGGGACTTTTCTCTGTTTGTGACCGAGCGATCTGTTCGGTGATGGTTATGCCCGTTGTTTGATAAAACTCTATGGCGCGAATAATGCGCTTTGGATTGCGCTCGGTTTGCAGACGTTCTACGGAAGAAGGGTCAAATCCTCCCAATAATTCGAGCAGCTTGTCTGTTCCCTGCTCTTCATATATCTTCCATAGCGCTTGACTCTGCTGTTCGTCGCGCGTTTCCTCGCTGAATTTTATATTCTTTAAGAGCGAATCAATGTAAAGACCGGTGCCTCCGACAATAACGGGAAGCTTTCCGCGGCGGTTGATATCCTCTATGCATTTCGCTGCGTCTTCTTTGAATCTCGCAACGGAATAGGTTTGGTCGGGCGGTAGAAATCCCATTAGATGATGTGGGATACCTGCCATCTCCTCAGTTGTCGGCTTGGCGGTAGCGATTTGCATTTCGCGGTAGATCTGCATGGAGTCAGCCGAGATGATCTCACCGTCAAAGCGTCGGGCGATATCTACACCGAGTTTTGTTTTGCCTGACGCGGTGGGACCGACCAGCGAAACTACCTTAATGAAATTTTCCACTAAAAATCACGCCCTGCCAAACTGTCTTTCTATTTCACTTTTTTTCATCATAATGCAAATGGGTCTGCCGTGAGGACAGTAACGGATCTCAGGGTGCTCCTCGAGAACCTTTACAATATCAATCAACTCCTGAGCGGAGTTTTGATTTCCTGCCTTGATCGCGGAGCGACAGGCGACATTATGATAAAACCAGTCCATTTTTTCCGAAAAAATATCGTTATTCCCTACGGAGATATGATCCGCCATTTCAACGATGCAGTCCTCTATTTCGGACGCGTCGATATACTGCGGAGCGCTGCGAACCAAAACGGTGCTGTTTCCGAAGTCCTCGACCTCAAAGGAACATTCGGCGAATAAGTCAAGGTGACTGATTGCCGCGTCATATTCCGCCTTGCCGAGTGTGACCGTCAGCGGCTGCAACAAGAGCTGCGAACAGGAACCGGCTTTCTCCGCTTTAAGACGTTCAAATATTATACGCTCATGCGCCGCGTGCTTGTCGATCAGCATCATTTCCTTTTGGTTTTTTTCAACAATGATATATGTTTGGAAAAGTTCGCCGATATATCTCAGCTCGTCCGCGCTTTCGATAAGCGAAGGCTGTGAGTTTTGATTTTGCGTAACGGTTACATTACTGCTCGGCTGTTGTTCGGAAATGTCGTGTTTTGGCAAATCGGGAGATATAATCTCCTTTGATTCGCCGGGGGCTTCTTGCTTTGCCTGTTCTGCAAAGCGCTGTTTATCCTTTTGAGCCTGAACCGCGCGTGATGAATAAATATTGAACGGATGGTTTTCGTCAGATAATGAAGGCTTTTCCGAAACCAACGGTGCTTTTTTCTCAGTCGATTTTTCCGTCGTTTCGAGATCAAGCTCTGAAAAAAGATCAAAATCATCAGAAGGTTGTTTTGCTTTTTCTATCCGGGGTACTTCCGTTTCCTTCAAAACGACTTGCGCATTTTTAAAAGGACTGAACTTGCGGATATCGTTAAACGCCGTATCTTTTTTGAAAACAGCCTGCTTTTTACTGTCGTCGCGAAGCAGCGAAGATTTCACGGCGTGATATACCGCGTCAAAAACAGGGCGTTCATTTATGAAACGTACCTCTATTTTTGCAGGATGAACGTTGACGTCGATCATCTCATAAGGCAGCGTTATTTCGAGCACGCAAGAAGGAAATTTACCGACCATGATCGAGCCCTTGAACGCCTCCTCCAAAGCAGCCATAGCTGTACGGGACTTAACGTATCTTCCGTTGATGAAAATGTTTTGCATATTGCGGTTGGCACGGGAGTGAACTGGTTTGGTGATATAACCCTTGACGGAAATCGCGTCAAGCTGATAATCAACAGGGATCAAGCTTCCTGCAAATTCTCTTCCGTATACCGAGTATATGGCGGAAATCAGCTTTCCGTCTCCAAAGGATTGCAGAGCCTGCCTGCCGTCCCTGATGTAAGTAAAGGCGATCTCGGGATGAGACAAGGCGATTTTGTCAATTATATTTGAAACCGCGTTTCCTTCGGAAATATCTTTTTTTAAAAACTTTGCGCGAGCCGGAATATTGTAGAACAAGTCGCGAATAACAAATGTCGTTCCGACAGGACATCCGGCGTCGTCAAGGCTTACCTCTTCCCCACCCTCGATCACGTAATTGGAGCCCAGCTCTTCGTTTTCGTTTCGGGTGATCAGCTGGAGCTTTGAAACCGCGCTGATCGAAGCAAGCGCTTCTCCGCGAAAACCGAGAGTCACTATGCGGTCAAGATCATCCTCCTGACTAACCTTACTGGTAGCGTGACGAAGGAAAGCCTTTTTGACATCATCCCTCATTATCCCGCAGCCGTCGTCGGTAACGCGCATAAAGGTGGTGCCGCCGTTTTTTATTTCCACGGTGATATGACGGGCTTTGGCGTCGATAGCGTTTTCCACAAGCTCTTTGATGACCGAAGCAGGACGCTCCACAACTTCGCCTGCCGCTATCAGCTCGGCAACATGCTTATCAAGTACATTGATCACACCCATCATTATCACCGCCTTTCAGTTATTTTAAAATATTTAGTATTGATTTATATCATGTTCTTTAGCTCGTAGAGTAAATTCATCGCTTCGATAGGTGTCAACGTATTCAAATCCGCCTGCCTGATTTTGTCGATAACCGGACTGTTGGCAGTACCGAGCAGCGTAAGCTGCGGTTCGTCGTCAACTGTAGGACGTGAATGAGACGGCGTTTTTCCTTCGCTTTCCAGATCCGCCAAAATTTCCTTTGCTCTGTTTATGATAGAATTCGGAACTCCTGCGAGCTTGGCGACCTCGATACCGTAGCTGTCGTCAGCGCCTCCGGGAACGATCCTGCGAAGGAACGTTATATCGTCGCCGCGTTTCTTTACAGCGATACTGTAGTTTTTTACGCCGTCGAGCAGCTCCTCCATCACGGTAAGCTCGTGGTAATGAGTTGCAAACAGCGTTTTTGCGCCCAGCTTCTTTTTATCGGCGCAGTATTCGAGAACCGCGCGCGCTATGCTCATTCCGTCAAAAGTCGAAGTTCCTCTGCCAATCTCATCCAAAATCAAAAGACTGCGCGAAGTTGCATTTTTTACGATATTTGCTACCTCGTTCATCTCCACCATAAAGGTGGACTGACCCGAGGCAAGGTCATCCGACGCGCCGACACGTGTAAATATACTGTCAACGATGCCGATTTTAGCGTATGATGCAGGAACAAAGCTGCCCATCTGAGCCAGCAGCACAATGAGAGCGACCTGACGCATATAGGTGGATTTTCCTGCCATGTTCGGACCCGTGATGATAGCCACGCGGTCTCCTTTGTTGTCAAGATTGACATCGTTGGGAACAAAGGGCGCTTCTTTTAGCAGCGCTTCCACAACAGGGTGACGTGAATCCTTAATTGAGATCACGCCTGACTGTGTTACCTCGGGGCGAACATATCGGTTATTGACCGCCACATTCGCAAAAGAGGTCAGTACATCCAAGGTCGCGATAGCTCTTGCCGTGTTTTGGATCCGCTCCAAATTTTCCGCTACGGTCGTTCTCACTCTGTCAAAAATTGAGTACTCCATAGCGACGGCGCGATCCTTTGCTCCGAGGATACGGGATTCCACGTCCTTTAAATCGGGAGTGATATACCGTTCGCAATTGGTCAGAGTTTGCTTTCTGATATATGTGTCGGGAACCTGAGATTTATAAGAATTCGTAACCTCAATATAATAGCCGAAAACCTTGTTATATCCGACTCTGAGCTTTGGTATCCCCGTTTTCTCACGCTGCTCCGTCTCGATCTGCGCCAAAATATACTTGGCGTTGTTCATATCCGAGGTCACGCTGTCCAATTCGGCGTCATAGCCTTGTTTGATCATTCCGCCTTCACGAACGGAAAAGGGCGGTTCCTCGATAATCGCATTATCAATAAGTGTATGTATATCTTCCAGTAGATCTATATTTTTATGAACGAGCTTTAAGTGAGAAGAACGGCAGCTTACCGTCAATTCGGATAAAACAGGGAAATTTGCGACAGCCGCGCACAGCGAGCGTAAGTCTCTGGCGTTTGCGGAACCGTACACGATGCGCGTCATCAGACGTTCGATATCAAAGATACCTGTGAGGTTTTCCGTAATGTCCATGCGCAGCATATTATCATTCGCAAGCTCCTCAACTGCGCTTTGACGGTTGTTGATGGTGGATAGGTTCATCAGCGGATGTTCGAGCCACGAGCGAAGCAGCCGTTTGCCCATTGCGGTTTTGGTCTTGTCTATCACCCACAGCAGCGAGCCGCGCTTTTCCTTGCTGAGCATTGTCTGCGTCAATTCAAGATTGCGCTGTGTGTTGAAGTCGAGTCGCATATACTGGCTTTCGCTGTAGAGCTCAACCTTGCCTATGCGCTCCAAGCCCGTCATTTGGGTTTCTTTCAGATAGTTGAGCAGCGCACCGACCGCGCAGAGCGCAACAGGCTTTCCGATTATTTCGGACGAGTTTGAGCGAAACTGCTGTTCAACAGTCTGTCTGCACAGGTCTGGATCGAATTTTCCGTCCTCAAGCATTTCAACTCCTGCGGATAAGCGGTTTTTTATAAATGACGGAAGCGCCTTGATTTTAACGATCTCACCGCCGATCAATATTTCGCGCGGATTGTAGGAAGAAAGTTGGTTGGTTAAAATATTCAGCGATTCCTTACCGCTGATCTCGGTAGCATATAATTCTCCTGTGGAAATATCACAGAAACAAAGTCCTATTGTTTTACCGTCGGAAAACATACAGCTGATGTAGTTGTTTTTGCCTTCCTCGAGCATACTTTGTTCCATAACAGTGCCTGGGGTGATGACGCGGATGATATCGCGCTTGACCAATCCCTTAGCCGTTTTAGGATCCTCTGTTTGCTCGCAGATAGCGACCTTGTATCCCTTTGCGACCAATCGGGCTATATATCCCTCGCAGCTGTGAAAGGGAACGCCGCACATCGGCGCACGTTCTTCCTGACCGCAGTCGCGGCCTGTGAGTGTAAGCTCAAGCTCTCTTGAGGCGATCTTCGCGTCCTCATAGAACATCTCATAGAAATCTCCGAGACGATAAAAAAGGATGCAGTCCTTGTTTTCTTCTTTGATTTTAAAATATTGCTTCATCATTGGAGATAACTCTGCCACTTAACTCACACCCTTTCGTTATAATATTTTGCCGTATCAGCCGCAGCCGCCGCAGGTGCTGCAGCTTCCGCTGCAATTTTCTGCATAATCCGCTGTAGACGGGTCAGCGCCCTCAGCGGATTGCTGCACAATCGCGATAACTCGGTTGATAACCTTGTCAAATGCTTCTTTTGCTTCATTATAGGCGATCATATTTTCGTTTGACATGATCTGAGAATAGATTTCGCGCATTTCTTTGTTAAGTGCGGTCAGCTTGTCCTGATCGCGGTCTTTTTTGGAAGCCTCATCGTTGATCTGCATTCTTTTTAAATTGAACGCGCCGATGTACTCCTGAAGTTGGCTATCAGCGTCTGCCTGCGCCTGAACCTTGTGAAGATTTACATATACCTCTTCGTTTTGAATAGCTCTGCCGAGCTCTCTTGCCTGTTCAATAATATCCATGATTTTAACCTCCGTTATCTATCTCGCCCTTGAGGATCCAGTTTCGGGCGCTTGTTATCTTAACATTTTGAAAAGTTCCTATCAATTCACTGTCACCGGGCAATTCGACAATAATGTTACCGCTTGTGCGTGCGTTTAGCTCCCCTGTTTTTTCTTTAACGCTTTCGATCAACACTTTTTCGGTTTTTCCCACCATAGAAGAACAGCGCTTTGCGGCTATTTCCTCCTGCGTATCCAGCAGTTCTTGGAACCACTTTGATTTTTCCTCCGGGGGTATCGGGTCAGCCATGGATTCGGCAGGCGTGCCCTTTCGCGGAGAGAAAATAAAGGTGAAAAGCGAGGTGAATTCGACCTCGCGTATCAGCGACAGGGTTTCCTTGAAATCCTCATAGGTCTCGCCGGGAAAACCTACGATAATGTCGCTTGTCAGAGATAATCCGTCTATCTTTTCCTTTGCGTATGCAACGGTTTCCAAATATTTTTTGCGGTCATAATGGCGGTTCATAGCTTTCAGCACTCGATCTGAGCCGCTTTGAAACGGCAGGTGAAGATGCTTGCTGATATGCTTGCTGTGCGCGATCGTGTCTATCAGTTCTTTTGAGCAGTCCTTTGGGTGGGAAGTCATAAAACGGAGCCAGTAGTCGCCGTCTGTCTGATCTATTTCACCTATCAGCTCGGCAAAGCTGATAGGCTGCTCAAGCGTTTTTCCGTAGGAATTGACGTTTTGACCGAGCAGTGTTATATCCTTGTAGCCGGATCGTATCATTTCACGCGCTTCCTTGAGGATAACATCCTTTTCGCGGCTGCGCTCACGTCCGCGCACATACGGAACTATACAGTAAGTGCAGAAATTATTGCAGCCGTACATTATCGGAAGCCAGCCCTTGAAGTTTCCGTCCCGATGAACCGGGAAGCCCTCGTATATCATTTTATCGTCATTTCCGCGTTCAAAAATACGTTTACCGTTGACAAGGGAATTATACATCAACTCGGGAAAATGATGAAGCGAATGTGTGCCGAATACCAGTCCAACGAACGGGAAGCTCTTGTAGATGCGGTTGGCAACGTGCTCCTGCTCCATCATACAGCCGCAAAGAGCGATCAAAATCTGGGGATGACGGCGTTTGATATTCTTCAGAGCGCCGACATTTCCGAATACTCTGTCTTCCGCGTGTTCACGAACCGCGCAGGTGTTGAACAAAATAAAGTCCGCGTCGTCGGGTGCGTCAACAAAACCAAAGCCTGCTTTTTCAAGCATTCCCTTGATTTTTTCACTGTCAGCCACGTTTTGCTGACAGCCGTAGGTTCTGATAAACGCGAGAGGCTTTTCGCCGCGCTTGCGGATCTCCATGATTTCGGCGATCAGCTTTATATACTCAAACTGCTGCTCCGACAGTTGATCGGACTTTACGATCTGCTGCGTCATGCAAACGCCTCCTTACCCTGAACAAATTACTAACTTCATTAGTATATCACAAATCAAAATATATTTCAATATTTTTAATCAATATTTTGC
Organism: uncultured Ruminococcus sp.; assembly: GCA_902790475.1. Lineage (GTDB taxonomy): Bacteria > Bacillota > Clostridia > Oscillospirales > Acutalibacteraceae > Ruminococcoides. The sequence goes on from CADASG010000003.1 coordinate 64,218, forward strand.
TTGGAATGTTGAAGGCGGCGCATAATACCCACCATATGTTGTGGGGATCTGCCCTATAATGACAGACTGCGCAACCTCGTAATCGGTATCAAATGTCAGTTCTTTATCATAATCCACGGAAGCTGTAACTATTTTTGAGGTTACTATCAATCTGATATGATGTATTGTTTGATTTACCCCCGCACTTTCAAAGCTGCTTTGAAAACGCGCGTCTATGCTTCCCGTCAAACAGTAGGTCATACGGATATTCGGTCCGTAATTTGAGATAAGAGTCAGTCCGGTAAACGCTCCTAAAGGGATATACATTGCGCTGTGTCTGATTTTCACCAATTCGTCCTGCGCAGCTCGTACGACTTTCGCTTTCAGTCTGTTCATTGCGTCGGTATTTCCTTCCAAGGATCTTACCGTTCCGTCGTCCGCACGGCTGATCTTTACCAAATCCACATATTCTATATTGTTATTTTGCAATTCTTTTTCGACCGCTCCTGATACGGCTTCTGTTGTAACGCGCCGCGCAAAGCTCGGAAGATAGCTTTTGCTGAATACGGCTGCTTTGTGCTCAAAGCTGCGAACACCCAAAAATAATAATGCAAATATAATACCAACAACGATAATTCGTTTAGCCTTGGTACGCTTCGGTTTTCGTTTATAAAGCAAAAAAACACCCCTCGTATATTGTATACGAGGGGTAAAAAACAGTGAATTATTCTTCCGAGGGCTCTTCGTCGGATTCTGTATCACAAGCGCTGCAGCCTTCGCAACTCTCATCACATTCGGAAAAGTCGTCTTCGTCAAACAAATCGGAAAAATCAAATTCCAGCAGCTCTCCGCAGTTCGGGCACTCGATTTCGCCTTCAAGCAGAACATCTTCGGAAACATTGATTTTTTCACCGCATTTGCCGCATGTCACCTCATAAAAGGGTTCGTCTTCGTCATAATCAAAATCATCATCATCGAAATCGTCGAAGTCATCGTCATAATCGACGTCTTCGTCGTCAAACAGCTCAGACTCAACTTCTGCTAAATCCTGATCTATTTCATCGACTTGTTCGCTCAGCTCATCATAAAGATCTTCCATGTCGCTGAGATCATAAGCAACATCGTCAAGCAGATCAATGATTGCGTTGATGACCTTTACCTCTGGCTTGGAATCGTCAAGCGACAAACCCTCGGTCAAACCTTTTATGTAAGCTATTTTTTCAGTAATGTTCATAAAAGCTCTCCCGCAGATTATGCTCTGCCCATGTATTCACCGGTTCTGGTGTCGATCTGGATAACCTCGCCCTCGTCAATAAACAGAGGAACCTTGATCTCTGCGCCTGTTTCGAGAGTAGCGGGCTTGGTCGCGTTTGTAGCTGTGTCGCCTTTGAAGCCGGGATCGGTCTTAACGATCTTGAGCACAACAAAGTTAGGCGGCTCTACGCCGAAAACATTGCCCTTGTAGGACAATACTTTACAAACCATGTTTTCCTTTACAAACTTAAAGCTGTCGCCGAGAACGCTTTTATTGATGGGAAGCTGCTCCCATGTTTCTGTATCCATGAAGTAATAGAGATCGCCGTCGGAATAGCTGTACTCCATATCCTTTCTCTCGATGAAAGCGGTGGGATACTTATCGTTAGGGTTAAAGGTTTTTTCAACCACTGCGCCTGTAATAACGTTTCTGATTTTAGTTCTTACGAACGCTGCGCCTTTACCGGGTTTAACGTGCTGGAATTCGATGATGGAAACAACCTGTCCGTCCATTTCAAATGTAACGCCGTTTCTGAAATCACCTGCTGAAATCATTGTAATTACCTCCTGATTTTTCTTTTACAGCATTATAAAAAACACTGCGTTTTTATTAATTCTTATTATACTAAATTTTGAGACAAATTGCAAGTCCTAAATGACAATAAGCTCCTTTGAAAGTGAAACAAAATTATGATAACCCTGCTCTGTTACCCTGAGCATGTCTTCGATGCGCACACCGAAACGGTTTGGCAAATAGATCCCGGGTTCATCGGTGATAACCATTCCCGTGCGCAAAACCGTTTTGCTTTTGGAAGAAACAGACGGCTGCTCATGGATGTACAAGCCTACTCCATGACCTGTGGCATGGCCGAAATAATCGCCGTAGCCTGCTTCGGAAATAATGTCACGGGCAGTTTTGTCGATATCACTGCACAGAACGCCTGGCTTCACCTTATCCAAAACACTAAGCTGCGCACGCAGTACGATATCATATATCTCCATCATTTCATCGCTTGCGTGACCGACAGCTACGGTTCTGGTGGTATCGCTGTGATATCCGTCATAAACCGCTCCGAAATCACATGTAAAAAAGTCGCCCTCGCAAACGCGGTTATCGGACGGAACGCCGTGAGGCAAAGAAGTTTTTTTGCCGCTGATGGTGATCAAGTCAAAGGAAACCGCTTCTGCGCCGTTTCTAAGCATATAGAATTGCAGTCTCGCCGCCAGCTCACGCTCGGTGACTCCTGCCTTTATATCGTTGAGAAGCTCCAAATAAGCCTTTTCTGCTATGGTCTGAGCGGTTTGGATCTTCTCAAGCTCCGATGGATCCTTGATTACCCTAATATCGGAAATAAAAGAATCTGATCTGCCGTCCGTGCAAAGCGAAACATTAAATTCGTCGAGTATCTTTTTTAGATGACCGAAGCGCTGAACGGTAATGTGCGAGGCTTCCAAATGAAGAAGCTCAACGTCCTCGTTTTTGCACAGCTCACCGATTTCCTCGTACAGACGTTTAAAACAGACTACTTCGCAGTCAGCCTTTTGTTTCGCTGCCTCTATATAGCGAAAATCTACAAATAATACCGCGCGTGACCGTGTGACGAGCAGCGCCCCTTCGCTGTGAAAAAAGCCGCAAAAATAGCCGATATTGACTTCATCTGTCAGCAGCAGGGCTTCTCTTCTATCAGAAAGAAAACTCCTAAGCGAGTTTAGTCTCTTTTCCGAATAAGCGCTCATTCCTCAACCATGTCCTTTAACGCTTCAATCGCGAGAAAATAACCGGTTTTTCCAAAGCCCGCGATTTGTCCGACGCAAACGGGAGCGATAACGGAAGTATGTCTGAACTCCTCGCGCGAGTGAATATTTGACATATGGACCTCAATAAACGGAACACTGCCGTTGACGCACGCGATCGCGTCACGAAGCGCGTAGCTGTAATGCGTCAGAGCGCCTGCGTTAAGGATGACCGCGCTGTATTCTCCGAGGCAGGCATGGATCTTATCTATCAGTCTGCCTTCATGATTGGATTGATAGACATCCGCCTCAAAACCGTTGCTAACGGCGTATTCAATGATCTGCTCCTCGATGTCGTCGGCATTCTCAAAACCGTAAACGCCTTTTTCACGAACACCGACCATATTAAGATTGGGACCCAGCAACACTAAAATCTTACGCATATTAACCAACTCTCTTTTCATAGTTGTAAATAAAAAGCGGACAGAATGCTCTGTCCGCCTGTTTTATTACCTGTATTTGCGTTTGCGAGCTGCTTCGGATTTCTTTTTACGCTTTACAGAGGGCTTTTCATAAGCCTCTCTCTTACGCACCTCAGCAATAACGCCAGCTCTGGCACACTGCTTTTTGAATCTTCTTAAAGCGCTTTCAAGAGATTCATTCTCTTTTAATCTAATCTCTGCCATCTATCTTCCCTCCCATCTGCCAATCAGCATGGGTAATTTGCATAAATTGCTATATCATTATACAATAACTCGGTATTGATGTCAATAGATTTGTAGAAATTTAGAAAAAATTTTATTTTACGCACTGATTATGGCTTAATTACGATATTTACGAGCTTTTTCGGAACCACTATCTCTCTGATTACGTTCATTCCTTCGATCGCTGCCTGTACCTTTTCGTCGGCTTTAGCAGCGGAAAGCATAGCGTCCTTGTCAGCGTCAACGGGGATGTTGAGCTTAGCCTTGATCTTTCCGTTGACCTGTACAACGATCTCTACTGTCTCGTCAACGCATTTCGCTTCGTCATACTCAGGCCACTTAGCTTCGGCAAGGATACCATCGCCCAATGAGCAAGCCTGATAAACCTCTTCGGTAACGTGAGGAGCAAACGGATTGAGCAATATCGAGAATATACGCAGCTCCTCTTTGTTGATGCTCTTAACATTTGAAATATCATTGATAAGCGCCATGAGCGCGGCTATAGCGGTGTTGAACTTGATATTCTCTATATCATCACCGACTTTTTTGATCGTCTTATGGAAGGCGCTTTCCAACTCGGGGCGTATCGAATCTCCGTCAATGAGAATGGACTGCAAATTCCAGTAACGCTCAATAAACCTGCGGCATCCTCTGATGCTTGACGGGCTCCACGGCGCGGCTTTTTCAAAGTCGCCGATAAACATCTCATACATGCGCATTGTATCGGCGCCGTATTCCTCAACGATATCGTCGGGATTAACGACATTGCCTCTTGATTTACTCATCTTCTCGCCGTTTTCTCCTAAGATCATACCGTGAGATGTACGCTTCGCGTAAGGCTCGGGTGTAGGCACTACGCCGATATCATATAGGAATTTGTGCCAGAAACGGCTGTAAAGCAGGTGCAGTGTAGTATGCTCCATTCCGCCGTTATACCAGTCAACGGGAGACCAGTATTCAAGCGCTTCTCTTGAAGCAAGCGCTTCATTGTTGTGAGGATCCATGTAGCGCAGGAAGTACCATGACGAACCTGCCCACTGGGGCATGGTGTCTGTTTCACGGCAAGCCTTGCCTCCGCACTTGGGACAGGTCGTAGTGATCCAGTCGGTCATATTGGCTAAGGGCGATTCGCCGTTGTCGGTAGGCTCGTAGGATTCTACCATCGGAAGCTTGAGCGGAAGCTCGCTTTCGTCGATCGGAACATATCCGCACTTGTCGCAGTGAACTATAGGGATAGGCTCGCCCCAGTAACGCTGGCGTGAGAACACCCAGTCGCGCAGCTTGTAATTCACCTTTGCGTGACCCTTGCCCTCTTTTGTGAGCCAGTCGATGATCTTTACCTTAGCTTCTTCAACAGATAAACCGTCAAGCATACCCGAGTTGACCATGATACCGGTAGCGCAGTCGGTAAACGCTTCATCCTGAACGTTGCCGCCCTTTACCACTTCGATGATGGGCAAGCCGAATTTTTTAGCGAATTCCCAGTCGCGTGTATCATGGGCGGGTACTGCCATGATCGCGCCTGTACCGTAGGAAACGAGTACATAATCGGAAATGAAAATCGGGATCTCTGTGTTGTTGACCGGATTGATAGCTTTGACGCCTTTTAAAAGCACGCCGGTTTTGTCCTTGGCAACTTCCGTTCTTTCAAAATCGGATTTTTTAGCAGCCTCGGTCTGATAAGCGCGGATCTCATCCATGTTTTCAAGCTGATCCGCCCACTTTTCTATCAGCGGATGCTCGGGCGAAATTACCATATAGGTAGCGCCGTAGAGTGTGTCTGCTCTGGTGGTGTAAACCGTCAGAATATCGCCTGTGGTGGTTGTAAAGTCAACCTCCGCGCCTGTGCTTCTGCCGATCCAGTTTTTCTGCTGAGCCTTTACGCGGTCGGGGTAATTAACCAAATCCAAATCATTGATAAGTCTGTCGGCGTATTCGGTGATTTTCAGCATCCACTGTGATTTTACCTTATGGACCACCTCGCTGCCGCAGCGCTCGCATACGCCGTTGACAACTTCCTCGTTTGCCAATACGCATTTGCAAGAGGTACACCAGTTGACGTTCATTTCTTTTTTGTATGCGAGTCCCTTTTTGAAAAGCTGTATGAAGATCCACTGGGTCCACTTGTAATAATCGGGATCGGTGGTATTTATTTCACGACTCCAGTCAAAGGAGATTCCCAGCGACCGGATCTGCTTTTTAAACCGTGCGATATTATTCCTGGTAACGATTTCGGGATGTATATGATTTTTGATAGCGTAATTTTCGGTGGGCAAACCAAACGCGTCCCAACCGATCGGATACAGTACGTTGTAGCCCTGTAATCTGCGTTTTCTCGCTACGGTGTCAAGCGCTGTATAAGGACGCGGATGACCTACGTGGAGTCCCTGACCCGACGGGTAAGGAAACTCTATCAAGGCGTAGAACTTTTCCTTTTCGCTGCTCTCGTCAGCGTGGAACACGCCCTTTTCCTCCCAAATCTCCTGCCACTTCGGTTCGATTGCTTTGTGGTTATATTTCAACTTTATCCCTCCAGATAATTCAATTATAAAATCAGTCGATGATTCCTGTTAAGTCAACAGGCTTTCCGTCCTGCCACAGTCGGTCGAGGTCATAAAACTCGCGCGCTTCCTCGGAGAATACGTTGACGATCACATCAACATAATCAAGCAGTATCCACGTATCGGAGCGGTGACCCTCGATATGACTGACTGAAACGCCGGCTTTGTCAAGCTGATACTCCACCTCGTTAGCAAGCGCTCTGACATGAGTTGAGCTGTTGCCGGTGGCGATGACCATATAATCCGCCAGAACGGAAATATCCGAAATCTCGATCACCTGGATATCTAATCCTATTTTATTGCTGATTGATTTTGCCGCTAACACGGCAGTTTCATATGAAGTCATTATAAAACCTTTACCCCCTTTTGTTTAAAACGATATCATTATACGCGAACAGCTCGTCGGGATGGATGGCGATTCCTTCCGACGACAGCTTTTGAAAGGTAAACTGAAAGCTGAATATCATCGCGTCCTCTAAGCTGCTGCGGGACTTTTCCCGCATTATTTCCACGCCGTTATATGTACGTCCCTGCGCCGTATAATCAGCGATATAGATTATTTTCTCCAGCAGGCTCATATTCGCTCTGCCTGTCGTATGGTATCTTACCGCGTTGACGATATCGCCGTCTGTGACGTCAAGTGCGGTCTGAATATAAACGCTGCCGCTGATGCTGTGCCAAAGCTTGGGCGCTTTTTGCTGCACATCATCTAATATTATACCAAAATCCGTGATAATACGCAACTGCTCTTCCTTGGGAAATTCCTTAGTTATATCATGCAGGATACCGGCGGTGTAGGCTTTTTCCTCGTTTTCGCCGTACAGCCTTGCCAGCTCTACAGCCTCCGCCGCAACGTTTACACTGTGCTCGTAGCGATAGTCTCCCATGAGATCGCGGACGATTTCCGAATAACTGCGCTGTTCCATTATTTTTTTCCTGCCTTAGGAAGCGTGATAACAGGCTCGTCGGGATTGGGACGATAAAGCACAAACTTGGAACCGATCACCTGAACCACATCTGCTTGGCAGCGTTCCGCCAGCAGCTCTGCGCCCTCACGCGAGCTGTAAGCACTGTTTTCAAGCACTCTTCCCTTTATCAATTCTCTTGCTGTCAAAGCGGTATCCGCCTGCATGATCACATTATCGGTGATCTCGCCTTTTCCGATGATCAGTATCGTATCAAGCCCGTTTGCCATTCCGCGCAAATAGGCACGCTGTTTGCTTGTTAACATCTGTCATTCTCCATCCTGATTAAAATGCGACGTCAGCGCCGCCTGAAGCTTGCGCAACGCCTTTCCGCGGTGGCTTACCTTATCCTTTTCCTCGGCGGTCAGCTGCGCGAAGGTTTTATCTCCCTGCCAAAAAATCGGATCATATCCGAATCCTCCGGTTCCGATAAACTCATGACCGATTGTTCCCTCGCAGGTTTCTTCGATTTCGATTTTCCGACCGTCTGGTAAAATACAGCAGATAGCGCAGGTGTAGTGCGCTCCCCTCTTTCCTTCGGGAACATCCTTCATCTCTTCCAGAATACGGCGTGTACGATCTTCGTCCGTCTTGCAAAGCTCAGGACAGTAACGAGCGGAAAAAATGCCCGGTCTTCCGTCAAGCGCATCCACGCATATTCCCGAATCATCAGCTACGGCAGGCATACCTGTTTTTTCAAAAGCCGCGTTCGCCTTTATAAAGGCGTTTTCCAAAAAGGTAGTACCTGTCTCATCCACCTCGTCAAGCACTACTCCGGCTTCCCCGGCTGAAACAGCCTCTATTCCCAAAGGCTTTAATATACGCTCCAGCTCGACAAGCTTTTTAGCGTTATTGGTAGCAATAATAAATTTCATTGTCATCACTCCGTTTTCGCGAACAATGCCTTTGCAAAGTTTTCAGCGTTAAATGGCTGCAAATCGTCGATCTGTTCGCCCACTCCGATGTATTTCACCGGGATGCCCAGACCGTCCTTTATAGCCAGCACAACGCCGCCCTTGGCGGTTCCGTCGAGCTTTGTGAGCACGATGCCGGTGATTCCCGTAGCCTGACGGAACTGCTCCGCCTGGTTTACCGCATTCTGACCAGTGGTCGCGTCGAGCACAAGCAGTTTTTCCTTTGCGGCGTCGGGCAGCTCGCGATCAATGACGCGGTTTATCTTTGCCAGCTCGTCCATCAAATGCTTTTTGTTGTGAAGTCTGCCTGCGGTATCACAGATGATAACGTCGGCATGTCTTGCCTTTGCCGCGGCGATCGCGTCAAAAATGACCGCTGCGGGGTCGCTTCCCTCTCCCTGCTTGATAATCTCGCATCCGCTGCGCTGCGCCCATATATCGAGCTGGTCGATCGCGGCGGCTCGGAAGGTATCGGCAGCGGCAAGCAATACGCGCTTGCCCTGATCGGAAAGCTGCTTTGCAAGCTTTCCGATGGTTGTGGTTTTGCCAACGCCGTTTACACCGATCACAAGTATAATGGACGGCGAGGTGGAGATATCAAGCTCTTCTCCGCCGGTCAGCATTTCGGTAATGATCTCCTCAAGCAAGCCGTTGATTTGGGAAGGGTCGGTAACACCGTTTTTCTTTACCCTTACCCGAAGCTCGTCACAGATCTTCTGTGCAGTGGGTACGCCGACGTCTCCCATCACCAAAAGCTCCTCAAGCTCTTCAAACAGCTCTTCATCAATTTTTGTAAAGGATTTAAGCATGGAGTCGATTTGACCCATGACCGCCTTCCTTGTTTTCTTTAAGCCTTCTTTTATTTTATTGAATAATCCCATCGTATCTTCCTTTACTTGATATTAAGCTTTTCGGCGACCTCGCTCGCGCGAAGTTCCAACAGCTTGGAAATGCCTTCGTCCTGCATGGTGACGCCGTAGAGCACGTCGGCTTCCTCCATTGTTCCCCGGCGGTGAGTGATAAGAATAAACTGCGTATTGGCTGTCATGCGCCGCAGATAAGCGGCAAAACGGTATACGTTCACATCATCAAGCGCCGCTTCGATCTCGTCCATGACACAGAACGGAGCAGGTCGTACCTTCATTATCGCAAAATACAGAGCTATTGCGACAAGTGCCTTTTCTCCTCCGGAAAGCGCATCGAGATTCAAAACGATCTTGCCCGGCGGATGTACGACGATATCGATTCCGCAGGTAAGTATATTCTCGGGGTCGGACAGCGAGAGTGACGCTGTTCCGCCGCCGAACAACTCCTTAAAGGTAAAGGTAAAGTTTTTATTGATCTGCTCAAAGCTTTCAACAAAAACTTCCTTCATCTGTTTTGTGAGAGTATTGATAAGCCGTTCGATCTCCGCTTTGGATTTTTCCACGTCGTTTACCTGTTTGCTCATAAACTCGTAGCGTTCGGAAACTTCCTTGTATTCCTCGATCGCGCTGACATTAACGTTGCCCAAGGCTCGGATTTTTTGCTTCAGCTCATTCAAACGCTTTTTTGACTGAGTACTGTCCTCGATAGGAACAGCGATTTTTTCAGCCTCGCGCTTTGTGAGCTCATATTCCTCCCACAGCTTGGCAATGATCGTATCGTAATCCTTTTGGATGTTTATCTTGCGTTCCTCTAACCGCGCAAGCTCTCTGCCCGAAATCTCGCGTTCGCTCGCCTTATCGCGCTCGACGGTGCGGATCTCTGCTCCGCGTTTTTCCAAAGCGTCAGCCTGTTTGTTTAACGCGTCTGTCTGATCATCCAAAGAAGCTATGGTGCGGTTAAACGCTTCTATCTCATTTTGATATACCGTGATCTGTTCACGGATCACGTTTATCGTTTTATTTATTTCCCCGATCTGAGCATTCAGTCGCGACTTTTGTTCCTGAGCGTCGTTGCCGGAGTTCTGCGCGGAAACAATTTCCGCGTTTAGCGCTTCTATATCCTTTTGTGACTTAACGATCTCCAAACGGATGTTTTGGAGCATCACGCTGTATTCATCACGTCTTTTGGCAAGCTCCGCACGGCTGCCTGTCACGGCGTTTACCTCAGCCTCAGCCTTGGCAATCTCGCGGTTTAGCTCCGCCAGCTGTGCGCGCGCCGAATCGCGGCTCTCGGTCAGTTTAACGATTCGCTTCTCGGACTCTTCTATTTCCGATTTTGATGAAGCGATAAGAGCGCGCGTGTTATCAAGTTCGTTTTCGCAAGCCTTTTGCTCCGTCTGCAAACGAACGAGCTCCTGCCTGAGCGTTGACAGATCAGCCTGAGAGCCCAGCAAAGCAGCCTCGATCTCGGCATACTCACGGCTGAGCTGTTCATAAAGCTGTTCTGAATTACGCGCCTTATCAGTCAGCTTAGCGGTTTCTTCTTTCAGCTTTTTTATCTCGGAAGCACGGCTTAAAACGCCTGTGCTTCTTGCCAGCGAACCGCCTGTTAACGAACCGCCTGCATTAACTACCTGACCGTCAAGGGTAACAACCTTGAAGCGGTATGAAAAGCGCTTTGCTATAGCGGCGGCGCTGTTTAGATCCTCCGCTATAACGATCCTGCCCAGCAATGAACTGAGGATATCACGAAATTTTTGCTCGCAGGAGCATAATTCGGACGCGATACCCACAAATCCGTAACAGTCGTCAAGCGAGTTTTCACGCAGCTCCCGCGGTTTTATGGTGTTCAGCGGAAGAAATGTCGCACGGCCACCGTCTGTGGATTTCAAAAAACAGATCGCCTGCTTTGCGTCCTCGTCTGTTTCCACAACGATGTTTTGCATTGCCGCGCCGAGTGCGATCTCGATCGCCACCGCGTATTCACCGGGAACGGAGATCACGCGTGAAACCGGACCGTGTATACCGCGCAGCTTTCCGTTTCTCGACGCGCTGACAACGGACTTGACGCTTTTGGCGAAGCCCTCCATATTGCGCTCCATGTTTTCCAGAAAGCTGATTTTTCTTTGGGCTTCTCTGATATCAAGCCCCAGCTTATCACAAAGCTCCTTGACTTCGGCGCGTTTCTTCTCCTTTGCGCCGAGCTTAAGCTGCAGCCCGTTTATTGTATTTGTCAGTGAGTTGACCGAATCCTCGGAATCACTGATATCATTATCATATTTTGCGGCAAGCTCTGTTAGATCTTCTAACTCCGTTTGCTTTTCCGAATTTGTCTGACGCAGCGTTTCCATGCGGCGTGTAAGCTCATTTATGCTGCTGTCGGAGGTCATCTCCACGACCCTCGCATCCGCTGACTGTGAAGTGAGCACCGAAAGCGCCGCCGTAACATCCTGTAGCGCGTCGCCGCTTTTACCGGAATCAACATTGACAATATTAAGCTTTTCGGAGATCTCCGCATATTCCCTTTGACGTGCAATGATCTGCGCGTCAAGAGAATCGATTTCAGTCTGTTTTTGGGTTATGCTGTTTTTCAGCTCTTCCGCGTTCTGAGTTGTTTGAGAGATCTCGCGGCGTATTCTGTCTATACTTTCGTTATGGTGGAGGATATCGTTTTCCGCAACGGAAATCTGCGCTTTTTTTTCGGCGATCTGTGCGGAAACCTCGGATTTGTCCGTGCGTATCGTTTCAAGCTTTGAGGCTATCTCGCCGTTTTTGCGGTAGATTTCCTCAGTTTCACCCGCGATTTCATTTAATACACGCTCAGCAGCGTCATACTGCGACCTTGCCACGGCGATTTTTTCGTCCTGTGCCTTTATGTTTTCCTGTGACTGATCGAGAGTCAAAAGCCAGATCGCGATCTCAAGACCCTTTTTTTCCTCGGCGTAGGTCAAAAACTGCTGCGCTTTTTCGCTTTGCTTTTTCAGCGGACCAACGCGTTCTTCCAGCTCTGTCACTATATCGCGCAGTCTGAGCAGATTATCCTCGGTGTTTTTTAGTTTGCGTTCAGCGTCGATCTTTCGGTAACGGTATTTGGAGATTCCTGCAGCTTCCTCAAAGATCTCGCGCCTGTCCTCGCTTTTGGAGGAGACTATACTGTCTATTTTGCCCTGCCCTATCATGGAATATCCGTCTCTGCCCAAGCCGGTGTCCATGAACAGCTCATTGATATCCTTTAAGCGGACAGCCGCCTTGTTTATCAGATACTCGCTTTCGCCGCTTCTGTAGAAACGACGGGTAACGGCGATCTCATCACCGTTGAAATCCAGCGTTCTGTCGGAATTGTCAATGTTCAGCGTCACCTCGGCGTAGCCTGTGCGTTTGCGGTTATCGGTGCCGTTGAACACAACGTCCTCCATACGCGAGCACCGCAGGCTTTTCGGGCTTTGTTCGCCGAGCACCCAGCGGATAGCGTCGCTGATATTGCTCTTGCCCGAACCGTTAGGTCCGACGACAGAAGTGATCCCGTTTTCAAAAGAAAGTTTTGTTTTATCGGGAAATGTCTTAAAACCTTGCACTTCCAGAGATTTTAATCGCATTTGCTTACCTCTAACCCATATTTATTGAGTGTGTTATCAAAGTGAATCCGAAGGTCATAACCCAATCCCTCAAGCTTTTTCAGATTCGATTTTTTTTGCCCCACAAATTTGGACAGGGATTTCTCGTTTATAAATACATTCAGATGTTTGGTATCAAAGTGTTTCGATTTTTCCATAAAGGAATCAAAGAATATCTCGTTTTCGCACAGCTCTTTAAAGGCAGGATGATAATTTCCTCCCAAGCTGTTTTCTTTCAGGCTGTCCGAATAATGCAGACCTAACCGTATCACCGCAATGCCTGCCTGTTCAAACAGCAAAATCAGGCGTGAGCAAAGCGACACATTCTGTTCCAAAGAACGGGGCTGATACTCACCGCTTAAAAAGTAAGCAGCCAAATCGGTTCCCTTCATTATGACAGTCGGATAGATCCGCACCGTATCCGGCTTGATCGCAACAAAGCAACGTGCTGTGTATATATCCTGCTGTTCGGATGAACCGTAGAGCCCTGTCATCATTTGCAAGCCGAGAGAGAACTCAAACTCTCTTATAAGCGCTGACGCGAAGTATACATCTTCCGCTGTGTGTCCCCGCTTGTTTAATTCCAATACAGAATTATCCATAGCCTGCGCGCCCAATTCAATTGAGGTTACCCCATAGGCTCGCAGGATTTCCAGTACATTTTTATCAATACAGTCGGGTCTGGTTGAGATCCTGATACCCTTGAATTCATTTATAAACGGCTTTGCCGCGTTTAGAAGTGACATCATGTAATCACGGTCGATCGCGGTAAAGCTGCCGCCGAAGAAGGCGATTTCGTAGTTTTTAGAGCAGTCGCCCAGATCGCGAAGAGCACCCCGAAGGGTTTGCGCGACTTCCGCGGCGGTTGGCTGCGAGGATTGTCCGGTGATGCTCTTTTGATTGCAAAAGCTGCATTGATGAGGACAACCGTTATGCGGAATAAAAAATGAAATGTTCCCCTGTTTAATAACCCATCAGCTCCAAAGCTTCGCGAGCCGCCTGCTGTTCGGCTTCTTTTTTGCTGCGTCCTCCGCCTTTTCCGATAATATTGCTGTTGAGATGTACTTCAACCACAAAATGCTTATTGTGATCGGGACCGCTTTCCGCCACAAGTACATACTGCAGTTTTTCACCGGGATTTTTCTGAACGATTTCCTGCAGGGTCGTTTTATAATCCCTGCTTTTCTTCATGCCGTAATTCTTGATAGCGGGAACAACAAAGCGCAGGATGTGCTTTGTAACAGGCTCAATGCCGCCGTCGATATAGATCGCGGCGATCAGCGCCTCAAACGCGTCCGAAACTATGGAAGGACGTTCTGCTCCCCCATTGTGGCGTTCTCCCTTGCTTAGAATCAAATACTTGCCCAAATCTATCATTTTGGCAAACTCAAACAGCGATTTCTCGCAAACGAGGGAAGCTCTCAGCTTGGTCAGCTCACCCTCCGGCAGCTCCGGGCAATGAGTGAATATGTAGTCGGAAACCACGATAGACAGAACGGCGTCGCCCAGAAATTCCAGACGCTCGTTGTATTTTATTTGCTGTGATTTACGCTCCTTTGCGTAGGAAGAATGTGTCACTGCCTCACGCATCAGCGCCTTGTCCTTGAATTGATATCCGATAACCTTCTCTAATTCCTGCATTTTATTCACCAGTTGTCAGCGAGGCGGAGATTTCTGCGATCGCATTGCTCCTGACATAATCCATTGACAGTTCGACGGCGTTTCTTAAAGTATCCGCCTTTGAGTCTCCGTGCGCTTTGAACACGGGCTTTGAGGAGCCCAGGATAGGAGCGCCGCCGTATTTGCTGTAATCAAACTTTGCCTTGAGCGCTTTCAGTTCCTTCATTGTGAGTGCTGCGGCTAACTTGCCCCTTGCGCTGTCGGTAAACATGTGCTTGATTTTCTTCATCAGAGTAATGGCTACACCCTCATAGGTTTTAAGGATCATGTTTCCCGTAAAGCCGTCGCACACTGCCACGTCGCAGATGCCATTTGGGATATCTCTCGCCTCGGCGTTTCCGATAAAATTCAAATCGCTGTTCTTCAAAAGCTGAAAGGTTTCCCGATAAAGGTCGTTGCCCTTGTGTTCCTCTACTCCGACGTTTGCCAGTCCGACGCGGGGATTTGCAACCTTCATTACCTTTTCCATATATACGGAACCCATTAAAGCGAACTGCTGCAGTATTTCCGGACGCGCGTCAACATTGGCTCCTCCGTCAATAAGCATGAACATTCCGTCATCACTCGGCAATATCGGCGCAAAGGCGGTGCGCTTGATCCCTTTGATCCTTCCTGCGATCGTGGTAGCTCCCACACAAAGCGCTCCGCTGTTGCCGCAGCTGACAAAGGCGTCTCCTCGTCCTTCATTGAGCAGCTTAAAGCCGACTGCCATCGAGCTGTTTTTCTTGGTTTTTCTCACGGAAAGAGGATCATCCTCCATGGTTATGACCTCGTCGCAATCGACGATCTCAATTCGGTCGAGCGACAGCTCGTTGTCCTTGGCGACTTGCCTTATTACAGTTTCTTTTCCCGTCAGTATAATATCAGTGTCAAGTTCCTTTACGGCAATCGCGCTTCCCTTGATTATTTCCAGCGGCGCATTGTCACCGCCGAAGGCGTCAACTATAATTTTCATTTTTTTCACCGTTTAAATAGCTTTCCAAATCTTTAAGCGCACGCTCAGCGTACGCCTTTCCGCGCTCCTTCTTGTCTCGGGGACGGGATTCAAGCGCAGGAAGTATACCGAAATTCGCACCCATAGGCTGAAACTTTTTTACTTCCGGATCGGCGATATAGCGTGATAAAGCTCCGATCATTGTCGTTTTGGGCAAAACGACCGTTGATTCCTCACGGATAGTATGAACAGCATTGATCCCTGCAAGTATACCCGAAGCAGCGCTCTCCATATAGCCCTCGACGCCTGTGATCTGACCTGCGAAGAACAGTTTTTTATTTTCTTTAACAGAAAAATCAGAGTTTAATATCTTAGGCGAACACAGAAAAGTGTTGCGGTGCATCACGCCGTATCGCATGAATTCGGCGTCGTGCAGAGCAGGGATCATTGAAAAAACCCTCTTCTGCTCGGGGAATTTTAAATTGGTTTGAAAACCCACCAGATTATAAAGCGAACCTGCGGTGTTTTCCTTTCTTAGCTGCAGTACAGCCCACGGACGGTGCCCGGTTTTAGGATCGGTAAGTCCTACCGGTTTCATCGGACCGAAGCGAAGAGTGCCCTCTCCCCTTTGCGCCAGCACCTCAACGGGCATACAGCCCTCATAAACCTTTGGGTTATTGACGTCAAAATCATGCAGCGGAGCGCGCTCGGCATTCACCAGTTCATGATAGAAACGCTCATACTCCTCCTTGTTCATGGGACAGTTGATATAATCATCCTCGCCTCCGCGCTCATATCGGGACGCAGCAAAGGAGTATTCCGGGTCAATGCTTTCAGCGGTGACGATCGGAGCAGCTGCGTCAAAGAATGAGAGCGAATCTCCAAACATGCGCTCGATCTCCGCTGCCAAAGAGTCGGAGGTCAACGGACCCGTTGCTATTACCGAGATTTCATCTTTTGGGATTTCGGTCACTTCTTCATTGATGACCGTTATCAAAGGATGGTTTTTGATGCCTTCGGTGACCAGCTCAGCGAAAATATCTCTGTCAACCGCCAAAGCACCTCCGGCAGGCACACGGCATTTGTCGGCGCACTTCATTAAAAAGGAACCTAAGCGGCGCATCTCTTCTTTCAAAAGTCCGGCGGCGCTTTCCGTGCGCATCGCTTTCAGTGAGTTTGAGCAAACAAGCTCACCGAATAAATCAGATTTATGGGCGGGCGTTTTCTTTCGCGGTTTCATTTCATACAGCTTTACGCGAACGCCCCGTTCGGCGATTTGCATTGCCGCTTCACAGCCTGCAAGCCCTGCGCCTATTACATTGATTTCCATTATTTTTCTTCCGTCTTTTGAGTTTTTGTAAATCCGCAGCCTTCCTCTGCACAAAACAGCACAGGCTTTTTGCCTTTCTTTTTATACAGGATATTGCCGCACTGAGGACATTTTTCATTTGTAGGCTCGTTCCAGCTGACAAAGTCACAGTCGGGATAATTTGAGCAACCGTAGAAAACACGCTTGGATTTTGTATGCTTAACGATCACGTCACCGCCGCACTTCGGACACTGAGCGCCTGTTTTTTCAACGTATTTGACGATATTCTTACATTCGGGATAACCCGGGCAGGCGATAAATTTGCCGTATCTGCCGACCTTGACTACCATTCTTCTTCCGCATTTATCGCAGATGATATCGGTTTCGTCCTCTTTAAGCTTTAACTTAACGCCTTCCATGTCAGCCTTGGCTTCCTTGAGAGTGGTTTCAAAATCACCGTAAAAATCTCTGAGCAGCTCATTCCACTGAACATCTCCGCTTTCTACGCTGTCAAGCTCGTTTTCCATCTGCGCAGTGAACTTGACATTGACGATTTTGGGGAACCGCTCCTTCATCAGCTTGGTGATAACCTCGCCTAACTCGGTGGGAACCAAACTCTTTGCTTCGCGCTTTACATATTCTCTGCCTGTCAAAGTTGTGATAGTCGCGGCGTAGGTAGAAGGTCTGCCGATACCGTTCTCCTCCAGGGTTTTGATAAGCGACGCCTCGGTGTAACGCGCAGGAGGCTGAGTGAAATGCTGATTCTTTTTCAGTTCCCTGCATCTGACGGGCATATCCTTTTCCAGAGGAGGAAGCTGTGAGGATTTTTCCTCCGCTTCATCCTTACCTTCGGTATATAAGGTGGTAAAGCCGGGAAAATCAACATAGTATCCCGAAGCCTTGAAAATATAACCGTTCGCTTCAATATCAGCCTGCGTGGTCTTTTGGATGCACTCAGCCATCTGTGAAGCGGTAAAACGGCTCCAAATCAACTTATAGAGCTTATATTGATCGAGAGTCAGACTGCTTTTGATCCTGTCAGGCTCAAGACCCGGCATTGAAGGTCTGATAGCCTCGTGACCGTCCT
The DNA here is from genome assembly GCA_902790475.1 of uncultured Ruminococcus sp. GTDB lineage: Bacteria > Bacillota > Clostridia > Oscillospirales > Acutalibacteraceae > Ruminococcoides. The sequence goes on from CADASG010000003.1 coordinate 81,819, forward strand.
GAGCGTTGTTTTTGGATTTAAAGTGACGCGGTTTACCGGGGAGATAATTTTTGCCGTAGGTTTTTTCAATATACTCCGTAACCTCGTCGATAGCGACGTTGGAAATCCTCAGAGAGTCGGTACGCATATAGGTGATAAGACCGGTCGCACCCATTCCTTCGATCTCAACGCCTTCGTACAATTCCTGCGCAACACGCATTGTTCTTCTTGACTGAAAGCCCAGTTTTCTGGACGCTTCCTGCTGGAGGGTCGAGGTGATAAACGGCGGCGCAGGAGATTTTTTTCTGGTTCCCTTTTTTACCTTGGTAACTGTGTATTCGGCGTCCTGCAAATCCGCCTCGATTTTATCGGCCTGCTCCTGATTCGTGATTTTCAGCTTGCCGTTCGCGTCTGCATACAAGGTCGCGGAGAAGGATTTTCTGCTGCCCTTGGGAATGAACTTAGCGTCAATAGACCAATATTCCTCGGGCTTAAACTTGCGGATCTCGTTTTCTCTGTCAACGATTATTCTCAACGCGACAGACTGCACGCGGCCTGCCGATAAACCTCGGCGGATCTTTTGCGAGATAAACGGGCTGAGCTTGTAACCAACCAGTCGGTCAAGGATACGTCTTGCCTGCTGAGCATTCACCAAATCCGTATTGATAGCGCGCGGATGCGCCATTCCGTTTTCTACTCCTGATTTGGTGATCTCGTTAAACTCAACACGCTGCATATAATCCTCAGGCAAACCGAGAATATATGCCAAATGCCACGAGATCGCCTCGCCCTCGCGATCGGGGTCGGTCGCGAGATATACGCTGTCGCTGTCGGCAGCCAGCTTCTTTAAATCTTTTACCAATTTTTCCTTGCCCTTGATGATATCATACTTGGGCGCGAAATCATTTTTTATATCGACACTGAGGCGCGCCTTCGGCAGATCACGCACATGACCCATTGAAGCGACTACCTCATAGTTCTTTCCGAGATATTTTTTGATTGTTTTTGCTTTGGCAGGGGACTCAACTATTACTAAATCAGACATTTCATTCCTCCGAACTAAGTATATAATTTCTTCCGTTCAGCGCTGTTATCAAGCCCTTCATTTCAAGCTGCGTGATGATACTCAGCACCTTGAAAACCGGGATATGCAGATCTGAGGCGATCACATCTATATTCGACGGCACATCGGAAATATAATCATACACCTTTTTCTGTACTTCTGTCAGATCGGGATTCTCTTTATGGACCGGCTTTGCTTTTTTCGGTTTTTCAACCTTTGTTTCAGCGGTTTTTTTCTTTTGCGGCTTCCCGATGCCGGTCGTTTTTTCGGAAGCCTTGTCTTTGCGGCGGTGCTTTACGGGAATACCTTCCATATCCGCAAAATTGATCGCGTCAAAGCTGACTTCCTCTTCAGCGGGAAAACTATTGTTGAACACCGCTAATATATCCATAAAATCAGTAACCGGGATCGCAGTACCTTCCTTTATGCGTTCGTTTGAGCCTTTATTGCGCGGACTGTTGTTTCCGAGCAGAGCGAAAATCTCCTTGCCCATTTCCAACGCTAAATTGACTGTGATCAACGAACCGCTCTTTTCGCCGGCTTCTATTACCAGCAAACCGTCGCATAAGCCTGCTATAATACGGTTTCTTGCAGGAAAATGATAGGGCTTAGGCGCTTCATCGGGCGGATACTCCGAAATAACGGCTCCCTGTCGCGTTATCGCCTGGCGCATCTTGGTGTTTTCAACCAAATACGGATGGTTGATTCCGCAGCCTCTTACGCAGATGGTCACGCCGTTTGCTGCCAGCGAACCTCTGTGACAGGCGCAATCTACTCCCAATGCGCCGCCGCTTACAGTAGCGACTCCGCTTTTGGATAATGCGTATCCGAATTTATAGGAATTCGTCGTGCCGTATGAGGACGCGGTGCGCGTACCGACGACTCCGACAGTCAGCGGCATATCCAGAGCGGAAATCTGACCTTCAAGGTATAAAACCGCAGGCGGAGCGTAGATATGCCTGAGCTTATCGGGATAACTGCTGTCGTCGATCGTGATGACGGAATAATCAAAAAACTCGCAGCGTTCCAAAATGAGCTTCGTAATAACATCATCTGTCTGCTTTAGCTTCGTGATATCCTGCATATTTAATATACCGCAGTATTTCCACTCGCGTTCTCCGCCTTTTATAAACTCGGAGATATCGTCATAAAGCTCATAGAGCTTAAACAGCTTATGATTGTTATACCCCAACGCTTGGGTAAGCCAAATCCAATGGGCGGCGTTTTCTGAAATCATTTTGTCATTTCCCAAATCAAAATTGCGGCAGCGGCGGAAGCGTTTAGCGACTCAGCCTTGCCTTTCATAGGAATAGTAAGCTTATGAGAGCAGGCATCTACGGTCTGAGGCTTCAAGCCGTTTCCCTCGTTGCCTATCACCGCTACACAGGGGGCTTTGAAAACAAAATCCGTTACGGATCCTGCGGCTGGATCAACAACTGCCGCATAAGAAGTGATGCCGGGATTTTCGTTTAAAAAATCCGCCACTGTATTGCAAATGCAAAAAGGCAGTCTGAATACCGCGCCCATGCTTCCTCTTACAACCTTTGGATTGTAGATATCGCAGCAGTCGGACGAAAGGATCACGCCCGAAACTCCAAACGCTTCGGCACTTCGCAAAACCGTGCCGAGATTGTTCGGATCCTGCATATTATCGAGGGCGATCATTTTTCCATTACCCTTTATTGTATCAAACTGACAGCTTTTGTCAAGTGTTTTTACGATACAAAGAAATCCCTGCGGCGTTTGAGTGTCGCTGATGTACGCAAATATCTCGGGAGAGACCATACAGACTTTTTCACAGTAATCGCGAAGCAAAAGAAACTCCGCCTCATTTTTATCCGCAGCCGTTTCAGTGACAAAAAGGGTTTGGATATCCGCTTTGCTGTACATCGCGTCCATGCATACGCGCAGTCCCTCCGCGATAAACATTCCTGTTTTTTTGCGGTGTTTTGCGCTTTTTTTCAATTTTACGGTATCTTTTATCAAAGGATTGTCTTTGCTTGACAAAAAAGTCATGATTTACTCCTGAAACAGTAAAAGCGTTTGGGAAACCCAAACGCATTCACAGTGTAATCAATTAAGCGTTTTTAGCCTGTTCAACAAGTGAAGTGAAAGCGGCGGGATCGGAGATAGCGATCTCGGAAAGCATTTTACGGTTCAGTGTGATACCTGCCTTCTTGATGCCGTTCATAAATGTTGAATAGTTAGTACCGTTCGCCTTGCAGGCAGCGGAAATTCTGGTGATCCAAAGACGGCGGAAATCTCTCTTTCTTTGCTTACGGCCGACATATGCATAGTTGCCGGACTTCATTACCGCCTGCTTCGCCATTTTAAAGTGCTTGGATTTTGCGCCCCAGTAGCCCTTGGCGAGCTTTAATGTCTTTTTCCTTCTTTTGCGAGTCATCATCGCACCTTTTACTCGTGCCATTATATATTACCTCCGTTATGTTAAAGTTATGTGTGAAACGCGATTATTTATAAGGAATCAAACGCTTCATCTGAGGGGTATTGGTCTTGTCGGCAACAACCGTCTGACGCAGTCCTCTTTTGCGCTTTCTTGTCTTTTTGTTCAAGATATGGCTTTTGTTAGCGTGAGCGCGGATAACTTTACCGTTTTTAGAAAGTTTAAATCTTTTTTTAGCACCGCTATGTGTTTTAATTTTAGGCATTTTTATATCCTCCCTATTGAATTACTTGTTTGACTTTGGCGCAAGAAACATAAGCATATTACGGCCTTCCAGTTTGGCAGGCTTTTCAATAACAACAGCGTCGCCGCAGGCTTCAGCAAAACGCTTCATGGTATCAAGACCGATCTCGGGATGACCCATTTCACGTCCTCTGAAACGAATAGACACCTTGACCTTATCGCCGTGCTTTATGAATTTAAGAGCGTTGTTGAGCTTGGTGTTAAAATCGTGCGTGTCGATATTCAGAGAAAGACGAACCTCCTTGATATCAACAGTATGCTGATTCTTCCTTGCTTCCTTTTCTCTTTTTGCCTGTTCAAAACGATATTTGCCGTAGTCCATGATTTTACATACGGGCGGATTGCTTTGAGGAGCGATTTTAACCAGATCGAGATTTTTCTGCTCCGCGATCTCAAGCGCCTGCTTTGACGACATAATACCGAGCTGCTGACCGTCAGAACCGATCACTCTCAGTTCTTTGTCACGAATTTCTTCATTAATTTGAATGTTGTTAGTTTTCTTGCCTATGGTGAAGCACCTCCAAAGTTCGTAAATAATAAATGCGGACAGAAATACATCCGTCCGCATTACAATACAAAAAGCCTATATGAATCGTTATTGTATTGACCCGTGCAGACGACACCCCACAGGTGAAAGCATTTCTGCTTTGCTTTATTTTACCCAAGTATTATACTATACAGTTTTGTTTTTGTCAAGTGTTATTTTCATTTTGATACGGAATATCGTGCAGACTGTCCAGTATCAGCTTTGTAACACGCTCGGTCGATTTTCCGTCGCGGTAGTCGAAGAACATGTCCGCAAACGGAGCGATGCGCTCGGTACAGAAATCATTATTGTTTACAGCGTCGATAAGCTGATCAAGCGAATACACTATCTTGCCGGGGACATAAAGAATAAAATCAAAATAAAAGTCGCGCTGGTTGATATATTTTTCAAGGTCATATGCGTAGAAAATCATCGGAATGTCCAGCAGCGAAGCCTCGAACACAAGTGAAGAATAGTCGGTTATGATAACGTCGGTCACAAACAGCAGGTCGTTAAGCTCGCTGTCCTCTGACAGGTCGATAACTCTGTCGGCAAATTCCTCGGGGATCGGCTGAACATCGTTTACAAAGGGATGATGCTTGATAATAATCATGTAATCATCGGGAATACGCCTGCAAACCTCTCCGACGTCAAACATTTCCGTCGGATAAAACGCCGTTTCTTTTACCATGCCGCGGAAGGTAGGCGCAAACAGCACCACTCTTTTGCCCATAAATTCCGGGTGCTCCGCATAGAACTTTTCCCTTGCCTGCTGTTTGTAAGCTTCGTCAAAGAACACGTCTGTTCTGGGAATACCTGTCGCAACGACGTTCTCTGTGGCGATACCGAAGCCCTCGGAATGACACTTCTTGCAGTAGGATGAGCTGACGGTAACATAGTCGTAGCTTCTGTGGTTTCTGGTAGGCTGCGGAGAGCCCTTGGGCTTTGACAAACGAGTAAAGCCAAAGGTTTTAAATGCGCCGCAGGCGTGCCAGAGCTGGATCAATTTGGTTTCCTCACGCAAATCAATATAATGGATCTGCGGAGTGAATTCATCGAGAACTACAACTTTACTTGTGGCGCAGGATTTAGCGAAATCAATGATCTCTCCGAGCGTCATTTCGGTGATCGTATGGTCGTTTAAAATGAAATGGATATCCAGATCCTTGTTATCCTTAATTTTATCATATACAAATGCGAAGTTGCCCGTCAGATCGTCGCGTCTGAGCGAGATAAAGGTGATCTTGTTTTTCTTGATCCTAAAGAGCTTGCAAAAGCCGTAGATCCTTTTGAAGATATACCGTTTTGCGGTCCATAGAGAAACCTTGACTGTGGATACATTGGAAAAACGCCAGAAGGTATAGGCGAACAAACGCATGAAAAAGCTTTCATCATTAAACTTGGCAGGCATTTTTTTAATACCCGTGCTCTTAACCAGCGATTCAATAAAGAACAGCGGTATCATGGCGATCGCGATAAAGTAGTAAATGACCTTGAGAAGCTTAAAGAAAAACGTTACGATAAATCTGCTTACGGGATTATGCTTGATCGCACGCTTGTTGGGCATAAAGAGCATATGGTTGCCCTTTACGATATATCTGAAGCATTTATTGTCGGAAAGCGCTTCTACAGGCGTTAGATCAACCTTTATCTTCTCCTCGTAATAATCGGCAAAGCTAAGGTTCAAAAACATTTCAAACGGAAGATAATCTTCGCGCGTCTTCCAGAACAGCAGATCCAGGCGATAGGTATATCTGCCCGAAAAATAGCATTTGCCGTCAACATGTACAACATTGGACAGCACAAAGGGGATTCGGCGATCCTCCTGACCGTTGTTGAAATGCATCACCAATTTAGGCTTGGAAACAAAATGCGAGTTAATTTTTTCGTCTTCGATTGTACCCATAATGGTGAGAATCATTTTGTTCTCTACAATCAAAAGCTCTTTTACCTCAAGCTGATATTTCACAAATACACCTCTGATAAAAACAAAATCGATCTGTCGGCAGTCTTACTGTATCATAGCCGTCATTTTGGGTACGGATTCCTCAAGCTTAAGTCCTTTGCCGTAAATCGACGAAGAACCTGCGACAAATATATCCGCGCCGCAGGCGCGCATACGAGCACACAAATCCCAGCTTACATGTCCGTCAACCTCTAAGATCAGCGCAGGATCTACGCTGTTGAGCAGTTTTCTGACGGCGCTGAGCTTTTCAAAGCTGCCGTCTACAAGCGGAGCTCCCGCAAATCCGGGGTACACCGTCATTACAACTACGCCGTCTACCTCGGTCAGGTAATCGTTCAGAACTTCCGGCTTGGTGTCGGGACTGATAGCAATAAACGGCGAAGCGCCTCTTTGTCTGATATTGTCGATCACCTCGTGCAGATTCTCACACGCCTCATAGTGAACTGACACGATATCACCCTGACCGATATCCATGCGGTCAAAATACTGCTCAGGCTCAAAAGCCATGATATGGATATCTCTTTTCATGTTTTTGAGAATGGATTTGACCGCCCTTACGATGGTCGTATCCAGAGTAAGGTTCGGCACAAATTTATTATCCATAAAATCAAGGTGAATATAAGACACGCCGAGCGCGTCAAGGGTTTCTATGTCCGCCTGCAGATTCAAAGGATCGGCGCACATCAATGAGGGTGAAAGCATTCCTTTCATACAAATACCTCTTATTTATTTACAACCAAAATTTTTGCGAAGAATTCGGTATTGTTTTTCATTATATCAAGCCCCTTATCCATATCGGCAAGGGAGAATTGATGGGTGATAAGCTTTTTAACGTCGATACTGCCGTTTGCCATCGCGCTGACCACCATGTGCCAGTCGCTCTTATGGGTATCGCTGTAGCCTGAATTCCATGTTCCGAAAACAGAAAGCTGTTTTCTCAAAATCTGCCAGTAGGTATTTTGAGGGAAGGTGAAATCGCCGTGAGGGTTGCCCACGAAGATGACCTTGCCTCCGCTTGCCGCGCTCTCCAGACAATTGCAGGCTGTTGCATTTACGCCGACAGCCTCGATCGCCACATCTGCGCCGATACCTCCTGTCATTTCTTTGACCCACTCAATGGGATCCTCATGAGAGGAATTGCAGTATTCGGTAAAGCCGAGACTCTCAACAAAGTCCCAGTTGTTCAAGTCTGTTCCCACCAGAAGCACACGCGCACCCCAAGCTCTCGCCCACTGAGCGATCAGCATTCCTATTGTGCCGGGGCCGTAGATCACTACGTTATCCCCCACCTCGATCCCGGCGCGTCTGAGCGCATGGATAGCCACTGCGCAGGGCTCGGTCATTGCCGCTTCTTCAAAGGAAATGCAGTCGGGGATCGGAACAAGGTTCCATACGGGAACACGGACATATTCGGCAAAAGCGCCGTCGCTGCGCGAGCCGAGATAGTCGTAGCTCTTGCACATCTCATAGCTGCCGTCGTTGCAGTTTTCGCAGCTCTTACAGGGGATCAGCGGAAACACCGTGGCTCTCGTGCCGATAAGATGACTGTTTTTTTCATCGCCTACGGCTGCGACCTCTCCCGAAAACTCATGTCCGGGGATCGTGGGAAAATGATAGGTGCCGTTGACAAAAATACGGGGAATATCCGAGCCGCAGATGCCGCAAGCCTTCACTCTGAATAAAACCTCGTCGGGCTTTACCTCGGGGATCGGGTAATCACAGTATTCCAAATCGCCCACAGCTCTTAAAACTCTCGCTTTCATGGTTTCCATTTTACAATTCCCCTTTCAAAATAGTTTCAAAGGTCTCCAGATCTTCAATGGTAGTTATTTTAAGGTTTCTCTCGCTACCGTTTACCATTCGTATCTCCATGCCGTGACGGTAAGCTATCTCACTGCTGCCAGCCGTGGCGCCGATCTCTTCATCGGAAACCTCGTTATGTATCTGATAGTATTTTTTGAATTTAAAGCTCTCGGGAGCCTGTCCCGCGAAAAGCTCGCTGCGCTTTAGGAGACGGTCGATTTTAGAACCGTCGGCGCTTTGATACACGGTATCCTTAACGGTTATCACAGGCATAGCTCCGTCATATTCGGTCGCGCCCCAAATACAATCGGAAATTATTTTATCAGACACCAGCGGACGCGCCGCATCGTGTACGATAACGATATCGGTATCGGGCGCGTTTTCGGCGATACATTTTAAGCCGTTATATATGGAGTGCTGCCTGGTTTTACCTGCAGGCGCATAACCGCAGATTTTATCAACACCGTATTTTGCGGCGTATTCCTCAACAAAGCCTTGCCACTGCTCGCTGACGACCACAACCATCTTATCTATTTGCATATGCTTTTGAAAAATATCAAAGCAGTAGGAAATAATGGGCTTATCCTGCACCATCAAAAACTGTTTGGGACGGTCAACGCCCATCCTGCTTCCTACTCCGCCGGCAAGTATTATCGCGGTATTCATACACATCCTCCGTTATCAGTAAAACATATCATGCATTATATCTATATTCAATTAATAATACCATATTTACGGTCTTGTTGTCAATATAACGCAAGTTATTGTGCATTGGGCAAAAACAACAAAGATAAAAGCTGTATTCAACAGGTTATTCGAGGAAACTCCGAACGAATCGGCATTATACACAAAAGTTATATCATGTTTCCTCCAACACTGATACAGCTCTGCGGATTCCTTGCGTAAGATCTACGCAAGGCTTCCAGCCTATTGAGAGCAGCGCCGAGTTGTCCAGAATCTCGGGAACCGTTTGAATTGGAGAAAAAGCCCTCTCAGGCTCCTTTTCGTGCTCGGGATTCTCAAAGCGCAGATTAATATTGCGCTCGGGAAACGCTTTGCAGGCTGCTTTGGCAAAATCCCTGATCGTTACATCGGACTTCTCATTTGAGATATTATAAGGTGTTATATCCTCGCCGTTAAGCAAAATATGCAGCAGAGCGCTTACGGTGTCGGCAACGTAGCAAAACGAACGGTAGGCTGAACCGTCAGATTTCAAAAGGATATCCTCTTTTTTCACAATATTTGCGATAAACTGCGCCCAAACACGGTCGTCGTCAAGTGAAGCCGCGCCGTAAATATACGCAGGCCGGGCGATTTTAACGTGTAACCCGAACTCCCGGCAATAGCTTGCCGCCAGAGTTTCAGCCGCGCGTTTCCCCATAGCATAGCAGTTTTTATAAGATGTTATATCTATATATCCGCTGTCCGACTCTTTTATTTTTTCCTGACTGCCGTAAATCAAGCCGTAAACCTTGAGACTTGAAACGATCAGCGTCGATTTAGCGCCGCTTGCCTTGGCGTATTCAAGCACGCTCGCAGTCCCCAAAAGGTTAGCGTTAATGGTTCCGACAGGGTCTGTTTCAAACTGTATATTGCTTGCCTGACTTGCCGCATTGATCACATAATCGGCTTTATCCGCGAGGATGGGCTGTGATACGTCCTGAACGCACAGGGAAATGTCATCGCGCAGCAGCAGCGAACCGAATTTATCGCGGGCTTTTGATTCATTCCTGACCAGCGCGATGACCCGAATGCCGTCGCCGTACAGATCATTGCGCAGCAAAAGTGAAGCGCACAAATAATAGCCGATAAATCCGCCCGCGCCTGTCACGGTCACTGTGCTTCCGCGCATCCTGCTCCAGCCGGGCTCAGTCTGCGCGATCGCGAGCAAATCAGTGTAAACGCTCTTTTTTACGCAATCCTCTACCCTATATTCCATATTTCAATTCTTCCTTTGCGAATTTCTTGTAGTTTTCATAGTAAAACTGAGCGCGCAGTGTAATAAGATCCTCCGGGGTAGTTACCTTGATATTAAAACGCTCGCCTTTAAAGATATGAACAGGCTCGCCCAATTCAATAAAGAGCTCGCTTGAAGAAACCGGATTGAGTATCCCTCGCTTGTATGCTTCATCATGCGCCCACAGAATACGCTCCATAGTATATCCCTGCGGAGCCTGTGTAACATACATGGTGTTGCGGTCGTAGCTTTTTGCGCAGCTTTCTCCGTCGGTGCTGAACAAAAGAGAATCTATACTCGGTGTAACAGGCACCGCCGAGCGATACTTTTTTGTATGCTCGATGCAGTCTGTAATAAGCTTTTTGGACAGCATTGGACGCACTCCGTCGCAAATCAAAATCAAATCATCGGGGTTTTTAGAAAACTCCGATGTAGCGACAACTCCGTTGTGGATTGAACCAAAGCCGTTCTCACCTCCGGGAACGATCGCCTTGACCTTACGCACATGAAACTGTTCAATCAAGTCTATCAAATAATCTATCCAGTCTTCCTTGCAGGCGATCACAATACCGTCTACCCACGGATGATTGGCAAAATGCTCCATCGTATGGATAATAATAGGCTTTCCGCCCACCTCCAAAAACTGTTTCGGAAGTTCGGAGGACTGCATTCTGACGCCGCTTCCGCCGGCAAAGAGCATCGCAGTAATCATAATAATCTACGCTCCGTGTCATAATTATCTAATTCTAACATTACCACCAATAAGATGTTTTGTCAATTTACAGTCTTGTAATGCTTATTTTTTCTTGAAATCAGCGAATTATTATGGTATTATGAAGATGGTGATAGATTTATGAATCCGAATTTTTATTATGGTTACGCGCCGGTATATGATCCCGAGCGCGAACGTCTTTTTCAAAAAGCGCAGCAAAAAAAGCGAATGCGCTCTCTTTGCAGCAAGATGGGATTATTCGCGATCGTATACATGCTGAGCATGTATACTGTAATAATAATGCTGACGGTATTGGTTAAAATAGGGATAATTCCAAACAGCTCCGAAGTCGATAATCTTATACAGATCGTTGATCCCGTTGCGTCATCTCTTATACCCACGCTGATTTTTATGGCGGTTATGAGAGATAAGGTAAGCAATGTATTGACCAAAACCGCTGTAAAACCCTCGAAGCTGATTTCCGTGGTAATGCTCGGTATGGGCGTCGCAATGATCGCAAATATCGCCGCAGGTATTTTTGACAACAATATTTCCCTGTTCCAGCTGCACAACTACGGCAATCCCGAAACAAAAAGCAGTGATTTGCCGACTTTTCTGATGAATATAGTTTCGGTAGCGCTCGTTCCCGCATTTGCCGAGGAGCTTGCCTACAGAGGACTTGTGCTCAATCAGCTGCGCAAGTACGGTGATTCTATCGCGATCTTCGGCTCTGCGCTGCTGTTCGGCGCTATGCACGGCAATACCACTCAAATAGTATTCGCGTTTATTTTAGGTTTGATTTTTGCCTATGCAGATGTAAAAACAAACTCCATCATCCCGTCGGTCATCATTCATTTCATCAACAATCTATACGCGGTCGTAACCGATGTTTTGATTTCAAACGACGTGTTGAGCGATCAGCAGAAAAACCTGTTTTATTTCGGCATAATGGCGGCATTCTGCGTCATCGCACTGCTTGCCGCGGTTTATTTAGCAAGAACCGACAAAGGCTTTTTCAATCTGAACGATAAAACCGAATACAGCAGTCTGTTGGAATTCAAGGATAAGCTTTCCGCGTTTTTCTTTAATCCCGGGGTTATCATCGCGCTCAGCCTGTTCTTCTCGGAAATGGTCGCAAACATGATACCGCCCGAGGTTTTCGGCGGCGCTGTATCTTAAAGCAGGGTAAAAAATGACGGAATATCAACGATCTTTCATGGAAGCGGCGCTTGCCGCCGCTCGCGAAGCCTTTGACGAAGGAGAAGTTCCTGTCGGAGCGGTGATAGTCAGGAACGGAGAAATCGTCTCCGTGGGGCGCAACAGGCGTGAAAAAGCCAAAAACGCCCTGCTCCACGCCGAAACCGACGCGATACAAAACGCCTGTCGCGCACTGGGTGGCTGGCGGCTGTGGAACTGCGAGCTTTATGTCACCCTTGAGCCCTGCCCGATGTGTGCCGGAGCTGTGATCAATGCGCATATTCCCGTAGTTTACTACGGTGCGCGTGACTTAAAAAACGGCGCGTGCGGCACCGTTGCCAATCTTTTTGAAATGCCGTTCACCTTTCACCCGGAATGTTACGGCGGTTTTATGGAAGCAGAGTGTTCCGCGCTGTTAAAGGACTTTTTTAAACAACTGAGAAAACAACCTCGCCCTTTGACGTGACCCCCGAAAGTTGGACTTAATACTAACAAGCGTAGTAGTTTAGCGACTACTGCGCTTTTGTTATGCAGCCAAAAGGTTGAGCCTATAGT
>CADASG010000004.1 GCA_902790475.1 uncultured Ruminococcus sp.
TCCTCTTTGATTTTATGTACCGCGTCCTTAACGGTCAGGACGACCGGAATTCTTGTTGTTGCAGCTTGCTCCGCTGTTGGATAGATGTTCATGTATGATACTCCTTTAGTATATTTCAGGTGATTTGATTTAACAAGATTGTAAAATGTGTATTGAAATAAAGAAAAATGAAAAAGACCTTTATAAATCCCACGAAATATGTTAGAATATCTGTAGGACTATAAAACGTGTGTATGGTTTTTGGTCTCAGCCGTTCAGAGTGTTCCAGCACTTTGAGCGGCGTTTTTGATTTTGAACACAGTTCTTGTCAATTGGGAATACTCACCTCCGTTTGACCGCGCTTTGACGCGATCTCCTCAATGATTGAAAAAAACCGCTGTTTCTCCTTATTTGGAAGCTCGCGTCGGAGCATTCGGGTCATAGTAGGGTCGCTGACCTTGAGGAATTCTGCTATTTCCCAAAGCCGCACACCCTTTGTTTTGGCTGTGCTTCTGATGTCTGAGTTTGCTAACATTTTTTCCGTCCTTTCGTTTTTAGTCTTGACAAATCAATAATGATGATTTATATTTGTAGTATGATTTACTTTACACACTCATTATATAGCAAATAAACCATACTGTCAAACAAAAACATTGAAATTTGCACAAGTGCAAATAAAATTGACAAAGGGGGGAGAGTTAATGGCAAAAGCAAAAAGAAATGTTCAGGACAACTACAACACCGTTTTCGCAAAACGGTTGAGAGAGCTGATTGAAAGCACCGGCGTCTCTCAGGCGGAGCTTGCCAACTCTGTTAGTGTGACAAGGCAGGCGATCAACAGCTATACGCTCGGCAATACGGTTCCAAATTCTGATGTGCTGACAGATATTGCAAAATATTTTGATGTTTCTTCGGATTATCTTTTGGGGTTGATTGATATTAAATCGAACGACATAACCGTAAAGCTTAACCGTATCAAAAAGCTCGAGAAAGAAGCGCGAACCCTTTTGGCGAGAGAAACTAATCGTAATTTAGTAAGAGAGTCTGATTATTTTGATTGTGAATCGTCAAACAAACTATTCTCATATTTGGACATAATAAACTACTTTACGGAAAATATAACATACTATTGGAACGGTATGGAGATTTTAAGAAGAATTGCTACCGTAAACATATACGGAGATGAGGATGATTCGAGTATAGAGACAGAAGATGATAGATTACTATTAAACCCGGATTATTCTCATTATCGTTTCGGCAAATTCATCGAAGGCGAAGAATACGCGCTATTCTTAAAACAATTAGTCGAAAATGAATTTCACACAATGCTTAGTGATTTTGAGAATGATGTGAACCCATTTGACGAAGAAGCCAAAAAGTACAAATTACCGCGTCACGAGGAGTCAATAAAGAAAAGATGCAGGAAGTTAGAGGAAAGAATAGAAGATATAAAAGAAGGTGAAAAAACTGGCAACCATAGAAAAGAGGAATAATTCCTACCGCTTCATTGTGTCCTGCGGCTACGACATGACCGGCAAGCAGATCCGCAAAACCATGACGTGGAAGCCGGAGCCGAACATGACCACCAAGCAGATCGAGAAGGAAGTGCAGCGGCAAGCCACGCTGTTTGAGGAACGCTGTTTGAAAGGACAGGTGCTTGATGAAAACATCCGCTTTGCCGAGTTTGCCGAGATATGGCTAAAAGACCGCAAAAACGACCTTCGCCCGCGCACCTACGCCCGTTATGAGAGTCTGATACCGCGCATCAACGCCGCAATCGGTCACATCAAGCTCTGCAAGATACAGCCGCCGCATTTGCGCGCGTTCTACGCCAATCTCGCCGAGAGCGGCGTCCGGCTCGACACCAAATACACCTGCAACATCAGCATGGACGATTATCTGCGCGAAAATGAGCTGACGACCGCCGCGCTGTGCCGGCGTTCGGGTATCTCCAACACGACGATGATCTCCATTCGCAAGGGCAACAACGTCAATCAACAGAACGCCGAGAAGCTCGCGGCTGCGCTCGAAATGCCGCTGTCAGAGTTGTTTACGCCCGTCGGTGAAGGTCACAAGACGCTTTCAGGCAAGACGATCCAGCATTATCACCGCCTGATTTCTGTGATACTGAATACCGCCGTTGAGTGGGGCGTGCTGTTCTCAAACCCCTGCGAACGCACGAAAACGCCGAAAGCGGAGGAAAAGGAAGCCAAATACATTGACGAAGTACAGGCGGACGCGCTGATCAGCGCGATCGAGACCGCCGACGAGCTGCACCGCACCATTGTGCGCCTGCTGCTGTTCACGGGAATGCGGCGCGGCGAAGCCCTCGGCTTGAAGTGGTCGGATATCGATTTCAAAAAGGGAACGCTGAAAATCTGCCGCACGATACAGTTTCTTCCAAAGCGCGGTATCTTTGAGGACAAGCCGAAGAACAAGAGCTCCGAGCGCGTGATCAGACTGCCGCAGACTACGCTTGATGATTTGCGCGCGCACCAAGTCGCGCAGATGGAGCAGCGCCTATCGCTCGGCTCCTACTGGAAGGGAACAGAGGATTATGTGTTCACGAATCCGGAGGGCAAGCCGCTCAAGCCCGACAGCGTGTCGAGCTGGTTTTCCAAGTTTATGAAGCAGCACCCGGAGATCCCTTTCATTACGCTGCACTCGCTCAGACATACCAACGCCACGTTGCAGCTCGCCGCCGGCGTGCCGATCACTACGGTATCCAAGCGGTTAGGACACTCCAACACCGCCACAACCGGCAGGGTCTACGCCCACGCGATTCAATCCGCCGACGACACTGCCGCCGAAAAGATAGAGGATATTTTTTCAAAGCAAAAGACAAAAGCCGCCGTATAACGAACAAAACCGCTGCCATCACGACAGCGGTTTTTTCATGGGTTTTATTCAGAAGTCGACAGCGGCAAAGTCAAAAAAGCAAGCGGACGGCACTAAATGAATCAGCCAAAATCCCGCCGCAAATCTCAATAACTCTCTGTATAACCCGATACCCATAAACACCAAATAAACCCCAAACCGAGGATTTTTGACCCATTCGCCAAGCATCAGAACAGCACGGAACAAAAAGAAAAGTCTTAAAAACGGCTTAAATAAGCCATTTTTAAGACTATCGGTTTGGCAGGGGCAGAAGGACTTGAACCCTCGGCACGCGGTTTTGGAGACCGCTGCTCTACCCCTAAATATTTTCTGCTGCAAATGAATGCATGTCACTTGCAGAAAATATAATAACACAGACACACGGTTTTGTCAAGTATTTTTTTGATAAAAACGCGGAATCGTAAAATTTTTGAAAGCAATTGCTCGAAAAAGTGTTTTCTGTGAGTGCGGCAGGTAACGTCGTTACGTAGTCTTGATGAAATATGCAGCGCTTATCTCACACTTTTTCTGTGCTCTTTTGTCGCTGCTCGGACATGTTTTAAATGACACGTCTTGCAAAAGATTTATCAGTGGCAGCGATGTGGCTTCCGAAATATGAATTTGCGACTTGATGTTGCCATAGCCTTGGATTCGTGGTAAAATAAAAAAGTGTTAGGGGTGATAGAAATGACTTTAAGAGTGGCTGTTTTGCAAATGCGTTCGGTTAATCGGGAATACGGGGAAAATATCAAAACGATAATCAAGTATATGTCAGAAGCGAAGCGAAACGGTGCCGATATTCTTTTGCTGCCGGAGTGTTTTATCACCGGATACGATCTGACTATTGATAATGATTCGGCGATTACCGAAGACGATTTGGCTGTGCTTTGCGAAAAGGCAGGAGAATTAGGTATCGGACTTGTTGCAACTGCTTTGACTAAAGGGAAAAGCAAACTTCAAAACTCCGCTTTTCTCATCGGCAAGGATGGCAAAATCTTAATGAAATACACAAAGGTGCATACTTGTGATTTTGCCGATGAGAAGGTGTTGGAATCAGGCACAGAATTCAAAGTGTGCAATTTTGAAGGTGTGAAAATCGGGATTATGATTTGCTATGACAGAGAATATCCTGAAAGCGCAAGAATTTTAATGCTAAAGGGTGCCGAAATAATTCTTGTTCCAAACGATTGCGGAAGTATGCGTCCCCGCGTACAGGCGCTGTCCACAAGAGCGTATGAGAATATGTGCGGTATTGCTATGGCAAATCCCAACGGCAAAAATGCAGGCAACTCCTGCGCTTTCAGTCCGGTCTGCTGGGATAGTAACGGCGAATGTGTTGACAACACTTTGATGCTTGCCGATGCAGAAACAGAGGGAATATTATACGCCGATTTTGATATGGACGCTATTCGCATATACCGTGAGTGTGAAATGCTCGGGAACACGTTCAGAAAAGTAAAGGCGTATGCGGAATTGCTCAATGAAGATATTCAATATCCGTTTATCAGAGAATAGTATGAAAATACGATTTGCAAAAACAGGGCTGCGCTTCAAGCGCAGCCCTGCAAATATATCTAATCGTTTGATCAGAAGCTGTCGATCATGCCTGCGACGAGTTTTTGGATCATTGTTGCGTCGTCGATGGTAATTATTCCGTCGCCATAGGTGTCGGCGGCTTCTATCTGTTCGGGTGTGAAGTCGGTCAGATCAGCGAGATACTTCTGGATCTCCGTAGCGTCGTCGATAGTAACCTTTCCGTCGCCTGTTACATCACCGGGAATCGTGCTTTCGGTGACGGTCTCGGATGATTTTTCTGCTGTAACGCCGCTGTAGCTCTTTGCCGAGTCTGTTACGGTGACCTTGATCTCTTTTTGCTGCCGTTTTCCGCTGATCGTGAAGGTGTCTGCAAATTCGTCACCTTCGCTGATATAAACGGGAACTATGCTGACGTCCGTGAGTCCCTCGATTTTAACTGTATCGGTATTTACGGTATCGGGGATCATGAATTTGCTGAACTTCAAGGTGTAATTACCGGTTTTCTCGTCCTTTGTTACGGAAGCGGTCGGGTGTGTGGTTTTGTCAACCAGATTGAAATCAAGTCCTAACTTTTCGGGCGGGATCTCAAACACCTCGGAGGTTTGGGGTTCATAGCCGTCCTTTGAAACGGTCACCTTGAATTTGCCTTCGTCGGTAAACCATGCGTAAGCGCCCTCATCGTTTGTCAGCAGGGGGTTCTGCTGCTCAAAGTCAGCGGCGTTCCATTCCTGCCATTCGCCCGTATCTTCGTTGAGCTTGTAGATAATAGCGGTTGCGCCTTCAACGGGATTGCCCTTGACTGCCTCGTACACATTTCCGGACGGGTCGATAGCGTTGCGCTGTTTACCGTCTTTTTCGGGATTGTGATTGTACATATCGGCGTCGCCCGGGAGGATCGGAAGTCCGTCGGGTCCGAGGCGAACGCCGCCGTGTGTGAAGCTGAAGAAGTTGTCGTTTTCATTGCCCCACTGCCACAAGGTATGCAGACCGCCTGTTACAGCTTCGCTCGCCGCGTCAGTCCAATCTCCCTTTACGATATCAATAAGAATATTGATCACGGTGTCTCTGCCTGTCTCGTGATAATCACCGAGATCGCCGTGGGGCTTGCCGTCGGCGTCATAATAGAATACTTCTTCATCGCCGTACGGCTTCGGTGGATCTCCGACAGGAGAGTTTTCCTTGTTGCTCTTGTTGCCGTAGTAGTGTGAACGGTAGGTATCCTTGCGTTCGCCGGTCATATAGAACAGGTTAAACGCTCCGGGTACATAGCTCTGTCCGGGAACGAGCTCGTGATCGGAAATATTAAAGTATCCTTCGCCTATCCACATATCGCTTCCTTCGTCGTAGAAGAGCTCCATAAATCTCCATTCGCTGCCCTTATGGCTCATCAGAACGATGTTGGAGATATTTTCGTCATTTTCAAAGCGGAACTTAAATTGAAGCATTTCCGCAGGGTTGATCATTACAACAGGGCTTGTGCCTTTTGTGAAAATGCCCGTGATGTCATATGTGTTTGCCTGATTTTGGTGTGAAAGGTTGGTAGTGAAAGGAGCAAGGAATTTTTTGATATTCACGGTCTCGATCGCTTCAACGACCTTTAAAGCGCCGGGTGTGTAGATAAAGGTTACAACGTCGCTTCTTGCGCCGCTGCATTCGGCGTAAACCTCAAACTTGTCGCCCTTAGAAGCGTTTTTGCCGTCGGGAAGGATGTTCAGCTCTTCGGAGATATATTTGCCGGTGTACTTGTTCGGACTAACGGTATAGCTTACTGCGTCTCCCTTTGAGCCATCCTTGTTCAAACGAGTGATATAAACGGTCACATCCTTATCGGGGGACGCGCTGTAACCCGAAACAGTGATCTTTTTCTCCGTCACCTTGGAAGGAGCGAAAAGCGAGAGCTTCGCGGTGGAGAACTGAACCTCGCCAAGCGGCTTTCTGAAATATGTGCCGTTGTGATGGAACTCGACCTCGGCGCCGAAATTGCTGATCGAGTCGTTTGTATTGTTGAGGTACGCGGAAAAACGCAGCTCGCCTGTGGGCTTTCCTCCGGTCAGATCGAAGTTCTTGTAGTCGCCCGTGTATTCTGCGTTATTAAAGTTAAAGCCCTCCGCGGAAAACGAGTTGTTCACGATGTCAAGATTGTTTGGGATGCTCAGATAAAGACGGTTCATCTGAATTTCATCGTTTTTCCAATCGTCGCGGATATCATATTTCACAGTGAAGTGAACGAGGGTATGATCCGTGCCGATGTTGCCTGTAGACTCAATGCCTGTGTTGGCAGGATTGAAAACGTAAAAGCGTGCGTCGGTGAATTTGGGACAATCCTTAAAGGTCGTATTATTGAATTCAACGTCCTTCGCCGAGGTTTTCAGCGTGGTCAGATTTGCACATCTTTCAAAAGCGTAATCGCCGATGCTTTCGAGAGAGTCGGAGCATTCGACAGTTGTCAGCTTTTTACAATCCTTGAAGGTCGAGTTCGGGATATAACGGATCGACTGAGGAAGCTTTTGGTAAGAAAGACCGGAATTCTCAAAGACGCTTGGTTCCATGTCTCTTACCGTTTCGGGGATAACTACGTTCTGCAGCACGTCGCAGCCGTAGAAGCACCACTGCGGCAGTTTTCTGACGCCGGCTCCTATCTTGACTGCGTAAAGATTGTTGCACTCCTCGAAAGCGCTGCTTCCGATCGTTTTTACGTTGTCCGGAATCACGATGGATTGAATATTACTATCTCTGAAACAGGATTTGCCTATATTTATAACAGTATCGGGGATAGTCACTTTTGTGAGCTTTCCGGCTCCTCTCAACAGGCTGTCGGTAAGAGTTCCAATGCCGTTGCTGAAAGTAACGTCTGTGATGTTGGAGCCCGCTAAGGGCGAGTTTGTTGACGACAGGGTTTTGGGGATATAAATCGAAGTAAGCGCGCTTCCCTCGAAAAGATTGTTACCCAAAGTCTGGAGTCCTTCGCGGAAGGTACACTCGCTGAGAGAAGTGGTGTTATAAAAAGCGTGCTGATCGATCAACTTTACGCTTTTGGGAACGTCGATTTTTGTGATCGCGGAGCAGTCTTCAAATGCGTTGGACTCAATCGTTTTCAGATTGGATGGCAGGCTGACCTCGGTAAGGCTTTTACAATATTTGAACGCACGCTCGGAAAGAACGGTAACGCCCTCGGGGATCACGACGCTTTCGACCGCAGTGTTCTGGAACAAGCCGCGCACGATAGTATCGGCGTTCTCGGATAAGTTGATTTTCTTGAGCCTTGTGCATTCATTAAAGGGAGAGTCGCCGCTCTTGACGGAGGCAGGCAGCGTCACTTCTGTGAGCGCGGTTTTCGCGAAGGAGTAGCTGCCGATGTTGACAAGCCCCTCGTTGAAGGTGGCGCTTGAAAGCCTTGTGCAGCCGGAAAAGGCGTCGTTGCCGATAGAGGTCACGTTAGAGGGAATAGTGATTTCCGTCAGTCTTGGGCAGTTTGTAAAGGCGCAGTAGGGGATAGCAGTCACGCCTTTTCCGATCGTCGCGCTTGAGAGGTTTGGACACTCGAACAGTACATAATCACCCATTTCGGTTACGCTGTCGGGAATCACGATTGACTCCAGCGCGCCCATCTGGGCAAGAGAATCCCTGCCGAGCTTGGTAACGGTGTCGGGGATAGTCAGCTCGCGAATGGAGTTGTTATCCTCAAACATATCGTTGGGGATAGCAGTGATGCCGTCGGCAAAGGTCACGGTTTCAAGCAGGTTAGCTTCGGCAAAAGCCTCGTTAGCCATGGTAACGGTTGACGGAATGTAGATTTCCGAAACAGGCGTGCCTGCCAAAAAACGGTTTCCCATAGTTTCAAGACCTTCATGCAGTGTGATATCTGTGAGAATCGGGCAGTTTCTAAAGGCTCTGTCATCGATCGTTTTCAAAGTTGACGGGATATCAACTGACTGCAGGGCTCTGCAGTTTTGAAAAGCGTCCTTGCCGATTGCGGTAACGGTTGCGGAAAAGTTGACGTTTTCAAGCAGGTCGCAGCCCGAGAATGCTTCATCTCCGATCGTTGTGATGCCCTCGGAGAAGGTCACGCTCTCGATGTTGTCGTTGTTTTCAAATGCTTTGGAGCCGATTTCCGTAACACTGACGCCCGAAAGCGTTCCGGGGATGGTCACCTGCGACTGTGTTCCGCTGAAACTTGTGATCCTCGCGGTGCCGTTGCCGAGAACCTCGTAGGTGTAGTCTCCGTCTGTGCGGACTTCCGCAGCGGAAGCTGCACCAAAGACATTTCCGATGATGACCATACTGAGAAGAATGGTCATTGCAAGCGTTACCGATATGGTTTTTTTCAGTAAGCTTTTTGCAGAGTAATGTTGTCGGTTTACCATTTTCAATCCTCCTAAAAAAAATAATAATGTTTGCTAAAAACAAATGAACGTTCAGCAAATTTTTGGACAATTATATTTTAACATATCTATGTGATTTTTGCAATAATATTTATACATAAAATGTAAAATGATTTAGCATGGTAAAACGATAAACCGGCTTGAACCACAATTATGCGGTATTGCCTTTACTTTTATGCGGTATTGCCTTTACTTTTGCGCAGATGTTTGCTATAATAAATAGGAATTGAGAAGAAAGGTAAGTGCATATGATACAGTTTGAAGAATTAATGCTTTCCTTGCAGGCACTTAAGCCTGAGATAGACGATCTGTCCGACGCGCTGGGCATGAAGGCTATGAAATCCGAAATAGAGCAGCTTGAGCTGAAGGCTACGGAGCCGGGTTTTTGGGACGATGTTGAAAAATCTCAGCAGGTCCTGCAAAAAACAGGAGCGCTCAAAGGCAAGGTCGAGGCGTATGACAATCTTGTGTCAAAGTATGAGGATACACAGGCGCTGATCGAGCTTGCCAACGAGGAAGAGGATCTTTCCCTTCTTGATGAAGCTCAAAGCGAGGTTGAAGCCGTAAAGGAAAACCTTGCCAAGCAGCGTCTCCAAACACTGCTCACCGGCGAGTATGATAAAAACAACGCTATTCTGACTTTCCATGCAGGTTCGGGCGGTACCGAGGCGCAGGACTGGGCTGAGATGCTCTACCGTATGTATACGCGCTGGGCGGAGGCTCACGATTTTAAGGTCAAAGAGGTCGATTACCTTGACGGCGATGAGGCAGGTCTGAAAAGCGCAGTGTTACTGGTCGAGGGCGAAAACGCCTACGGTTATCTGAAAAGCGAGGCAGGCGTTCACCGTTTGGTGCGCGTTTCACCGTTTGATTCCGCAGGCAGAAGACACACGAGCTTTTCCTCTCTGGAGGTCATGCCCGAGATCGACGATAAGGTTGAGATCAATATCGCCCCGGAGGATATCAAAATGGATGTTTACCGCGCCAGCGGAGCGGGCGGTCAGAAGGTAAACAAAACCTCATCAGCGGTACGCCTTACACATATACCCACAGGCATCGTCGTGGCAAGCCAGGTCGAGCGAAGCCAGTACCAAAACCGTGACGTCGCAATGAAAATGCTGATTTCAAAGCTGGTTGAGATCAAGGAGCGCGAGCATCTTGAAAAAATAGAGGACATTAAGGGTGTGCAAAAGGAGATCACATGGGGCTCGCAGATACGCAGTTATGTTTTCATGCCCTACACCATGGTCAAGGATCACCGCACAGGCTATGAAACAGGCAATGTCCAGGCTGTTATGGACGGCGACCTCGACGGCTTTATCAACGAATATCTCAAGTGCGCCGGACAGGGCACGCTGCAAAAATAAGATATTTTCATTTGAAAGGAAGTTTTTATCATGTTTATCACTTGTCTTGACTTAGAGGGAGTATTGGTTCCCGAGATTTGGATCGCTTTTGCGAACGCCACCGGCATTGAGGCTCTGAAAAAGACAACGCGCGACGAACCCGATTACGATAAGCTTATGAAATATCGTCTTGACATACTGGATAAGCACGGTCTGGGCTTGAAGGAGATTCAGGATGTGATCGCGACTATCGACCCCATGCCCGGAGCAAAGGAGTTTTTGGATGAGCTTCGTTCCTTCTGTCAGGTGATCATCATCAGCGACACCTTTACCCAGTTTGCCGCACCTCTTATGAAAAAACTCGGCTGGCCCACCATTTTCTGCAATTCGCTGGTTATCGGCGAGAACGGCAAGGTGGTTGATTTTAAAATGAGATGTGAAAAATCCAAGTATACCACTGTAAAAGCGCTGCAGTCCATCGGTTATGAAACGATCGCATCGGGCGACAGCTATAATGATCTCGGTATGATAAAGGCGAGCAAGGCGGGATTTTTGTTTAAAAGCCCCGAATCCATCAAGAAGGATAACCCCGAGATCCCCGCGTTTGAAACATATGACGAGCTGCTGAACGCGATCAAAGCGGTCGTATGTGAATAAATAGTTCCATAAATCCGAGAGCCGAGTTTGTTCGGCTCTTTTTCATAGGGATTACAAAAATATACCGATAATTCTAATATCTTAATTCAAAATCCGTTTTTTGTGCTATACTTATTTCTACGGCAACACCGCACAATTCAAGGCGCACGGCTTGCTTGAATCTTATTCCGTCAGCTTGCCCAAAAAATCTCGGCAAGGCGACAGCCTTACCTCAATTTATTGTAGATAAAATGTCGATCAAAATAAATCTGGGCGCGTGGCAGTCTGTCTTTGCCGTTCCCTCCAAGATAGTTGACGAGGGGCTGAAATTCTCCGACGGTGTAAAGCTAAAGGTGCTGCTCTATTTACTGCGCAATGCCGATAAGGAACCGGAGCTGCAAGCCGTGTCCGAAGCAACGGGAGTCAATATTACGGATATCCCCGAAGCAATGGAATATTGGGTATCCATGGGTGTTCTCGCAAAATCGGGCGATTGCTATGAACCCACAGCAGATAATTCCAATAAAGAATTAATATCAAGCGATAATTCCGATAAAGAAAATAAAACGTCGGAAAACTCAGCCGAAAAAAAGGAACCCCCAACACCCGAGAGCATCGCACGGGAGGTCGGAGAAGTAAAGAAACGATTTGTTGTCACCAAGCCGCAAAAGCCGGATTATGTTTTCACCGCGCAGCGGCTTGCCGTAGACGAGGAGCTGAAAATCCTTGTTCAGGAGGCTCAGGCGGCTTTAGGAAAAACCCTGTCCAATTCCGATATCTCCACGTTATTAATGCTAAAGGATACCTGCGGACTGCCTTTGGACGTTATTCTCATGCTGATCCAGTATTGCATAAGCATCGACAAAGGCAATATGCGCACGATCGATAAGATCGGCATATCGTGGGCTGACGAGGGCATAGATTCAGTTGAAGCGGCTGAGGACAAGATACGCCGCGCCGATCAGGCAAGCAAAAGCTTTTCGATCGTTTCATCTGCCTTCGGTTTGAAGAACGCAGGCTCACCCACAAAAAAACAGCTTGAATACAGCGGTAAGTGGGTAGGGGAGTGGAAGTTTTCAAATCCCATGCTTCGTGAAGCGTACGAGCGGTGCGTGGATAAGCACAGCACGATCAGATGGAACTATATTGACGGTATTTTAAAGCGCTGGAACGCGATGGGGATCCGCAATCTTGAAGAATTGAAAAGCGCCGAGAGCAGTAAGACCCCTCCGAAAAAGGAAGGCGCATCATATGATATCGACGAGCTTGACAAGATAAACACACTGGATTTTATCAAATGAGGAACAGATAATGGGATTTAACAGCACAATACAAAAACGCGCTGCGGACGTACTTTTTCAGCGTCGCCTGCTTGCGGAAAAACGCGCCGACGCCGTGAAACGGGAAGTGTTTGAAAAGTATCCGCGCGCCCGGGAGTTGGATCGCGGGATATCGGACAGCGGCGTTGCTGCGGCAAGAGCAGTGTTAAAGGGCGGCGACGTGGTTGAGGAGATGAAAAAACTCCGCGACAGCAATCTTTCAATGCAGGCTGAGCTGAAAAAGCTGCTCACCGATAACGGCTATCCCGCAGACGCGTTTGAGCCGCATTATCAGTGCAAAAGGTGCGGAGACACGGGCTATTATGAGGAGCAGGGGAGAACGGTGGTTTGTACCTGCCTGCGGCAGACGCTGGTTCAGGAGGCGTGCGCAGAGCTTAACCGCACCGCACCGCTTGCGCTGTCAACCTTTGAAAGCTTCCGCCTTGATTATTACGATAAGCAGCCCGACCCGGGGCTGCGGCTTTCACCTTATGAGCTGATGGATAAAATCTTCAAGTTTTGTAAGGGATATGCCCAAAGCTTTACGCCTACATCTGAGAGTATTCTTATGAAGGGCGGTACAGGACTGGGCAAAACACACCTTTCTCTGGCGATCGCGAATGAGGTGATCCGCCGAGGCTACGGTGTTATGTATGTTTCCGCTCCGGCGATAGCGCAGCAGCTTGAAAAGCAGTATTTTTCCCGTTCCCAAACGGATGAATCTCTTGCGGATATGCTGACCGACTGCGACCTGCTGATTATTGATGATTTGGGCACTGAGTTCCGCACACAATTCACAGTGTCGCAGTTTTACAATATCTTCAACGCCCGTATGCTCCGTCACAAGCCGGTTATAATCAATACCAACCTGAATCTGCGTGAATTGGAGCAGGCATATTCCGAGCGTTTTGTGTCGCGAATCATCGGAGGCTCCACCAAGCTTGACTTTATCGGCAAGGATATCAGAGTCAGAAAATAAGTTTTTTTAAGAACTTTAAAAAAAGCTATTGACAATTTGGGATTCATGCATTATAATAATGATGTTGCGGACGAGAAGCAACGAATTATGTGGAATAGTGTAACGGTAGCACGACAGACTCTGACTCTGTTTGTTGGGGTTCGAATCCCTATTCCACAGCCATCAGCCTCGATTAAATCGAGGCTGTTTTATTACGAGGTGTAGCGCAGTTTGGTAGCGCACATCGTTCGGGACGATGGAGTCGCAAGTTCGAATCTTGTCACCTCGACCACTCTTAACACTCCCAAAAGCCAGTATTTATGCGGCTTTTGGGAGTTTTGCTTTTGTCTGGAAAACAAAAGTGTGTTATTGGTGTGTTACGACATTTTCATGCGGTCTTTTCCATTTTGTCTTTCACATTTTGTCTTTCAGCAATTTGGAAATCGTGTCACAACCGTGCGCTGTCGCTTCCTTGATCTCATGTGTGTACATACTGAGCGTCGTTGTTGGATTTGAATGTCCCACAATGCTTGATACCGTCGCAATATCGGTTCTCTCATGCACCGGATTGTTAACCGGCGCGTGTCGGCAAGGAGCCGGACGATCTTTTGTAATACGCCTGCGCTGTACCGCTCGGTTACTAATTTCCTCAGTCCTCTGTTAACCGTAGAGAGCTTTTTATTCAAAGCGGGCTGGAGATAATAGATACTGTTTTGCCAAAATACATATGATGTGAAATTCTCGACTTGTTTTTTATTTTTTTATATTTAAACAAAAATTTTTACTTTTTAAAGCATTGTCCTTTTTATGGGACAATTGTTTTGAGATAATAGATACATGAAATACATGCAACAAATAAATGAATCTTAATAATTTAACAGGAGGTGGTTTCATGACATACGCTGCACGCGTATGTCCGGACGGGAGGATACAAACCGTAAAAGGACATACAGACGGCGTTTGCCTTAAAGCAGAAAAAGACGCGCTTAGATTTGGTACCGCAGCAATGACAAAGCTGATTTGTTTGCTTCATGATATGGGAAAGAATACTGCGTACAGCAACCTCTATCAGAACACTGTAGGAGTAGGTGAACAGTGGAAAATAGATAAGCCGATTCATTCTCACGCCGGAGCCAGGTTGATTGACGAGCAGTATGGAAAAGCCGGTATGGATATATACTCAGTACTTTTCTCGGAATTATCCGAAACGGTCATCATGGCACATCACGGATTGTTTGATTGTTTGTGTCCCGACGGACGGAATCAGCTTCTTCGAAAAATCCAAAATCAAGATTACGATTTCGATGAAGCAAGGCGGTTATTGCTTGACGAGATCGCCTCCTCCGAACAGCTCGACAGCCTGTTTTTAGCGGCGACCGCTGAAATGCAGACTAAGTTTCGCAAACTGCAGAAGATCACTGCAAAAAAGAGTGAGCTTTCGTTTTATATTTCTATGCTGTTTCGTATGCAGCTCTCTATACTTGTTAATGCCGACCATGCGGATGCGGCTGAATTTTCAACCGGAGAACAAGCTCCGTCTGACAACGGAAATACCGTACTGTGGGAAGCTTGCAGTACATTTTTGGAGAAGAAGCTGTCAAAATTTGATAATTTATCGGAAATACAAAACATCCGAAAGGAAATCTCCCGAAGGCTGCTTGAAAAATCGAATGTGAATAAGCGCATAGTTCGGCTGACGGTTCCGACCGGTGGCGGCAAAACGCTGAGTGGTTTGCGCTATGCGGTGAATTATGCTAAATGTTATGATAAAAGCCGCATCATATACGTTGCTCCGTTCAATTCGATTCTGGAACAGAACGCAGCGGTTTTCAGGCAATTCTTACCTGATGATATGGAAATACTGGAGCATTACGGCGACATGACAAATGACGATTCCCGTTTCCGCTTTTACTCAGAAAATTGGAGTGCTCCGGTGATAACAACTTCAATGGTGCAGTTTTTCAACACGTTGTTTCTAAGTAAAATTTCATCTGTCAGAAGAATGCGCAGTCTGTTAAACGCTGTTATAATCATCGACGAAGTTCAGTCCGTTCCGGTAGAGTGTGTGACATTGTTTAATCTTGCGGTAAATTTTCTTGCTGAGGTTTGCGGATGTACGGTGGTGCTGTGCTCCGCTACGCAACCGACGCTTTCAGAGGAAGTCAAGCATCCGCTTTTGCTGTCGCCAAAGGACGAATTGATTGAAAACCAACTTGCATACGCAAAAGTCTTCAAAAGGACAGAAATCACAGACTGCCTGACGCCTGACGGTTATACCTACGCTCAAACAGCCGATTTTGCAATAGAAAAAGCCGAATCAGCCAAGAGCGTGCTGCTGATCGTCAACACCAAAGAGGCGGCAAAAACGGTTTATACACTGCTAAAGGAATGTTTGCCCGAGGATGTAACGGTTGTTCATTTATCCACACATATGTGTCCGTCGCATCGCAAGTCTGTTTTGGCGACGATGAAAAAACATTTGGACAACGGTGACAGAGTGGTTTGCGTCAGTACGCAGCTTATAGAAGCAGGTGTGGATATTTCATTTGAAACTGTTATTCGCTCTTTGGCAGGACTGGACAGTATCATTCAATCTGCCGGTCGATGTAACCGCAACTGTGAAGCAAAGTTGGGACATGTGTATGTAATCCGTATCGCAGACGAGAATATTTCTCGAATTAAAGCAATTAAAACCGGTGCGGCAATCACAGAGCGGCTGATGATGACGATACGCGCAAATCCGTTGCTTTTTAACGGAGATCTCACAGGTAAAGAAGCCATTAACCGCTATTATCGCGATTATTATAACGCGTTCAAGAATGAATTGGATTTTCCTGTCACTGTCGATAATATTGAAACGAGCATTTTTGAACTGCTTTCCACAAATCAAAAAGCATGTAATAATCAAAAAGCACGTAATACGGCAGATAAGCCCAATCGCTTTATGAACCAAGCCTTTCAAACCGCAGGCAAGGCTTTCAAGGTGATTGATGATTATGCACAGACTGTGCTTGTACCTTACGGTAAAGGAAAAGATTACATCTGTAAGATATGTTCTGACCATTCTTTGCAGCCGTCTGCTGCTCTACTCCGTAAGCTGCAGCCTTTCACCATCGGTCTTTCCGACAAGCAGTGCGAGGGTAGGGTAACGCCGAATGAAGATACCGGTATTTTAATACTGAAAGAAGGTTTTTACAATGATGAATACGGTTTTGACCCTGATGGAAATCAGGATTTGCTGTTCTTTTAGAAAGAGGTGAGGTAATGAAATACAGCAATCAATTTGAATACAAGGTCTACGGCGATTACGCGTTGTTTTCCGACCCGGTCACCAGAGTAGGCGGTGAAAAAAGCACCTTGCCAATACCAACCTACGCAGCGTTGATCGGTGTTACAAAATCTGTTTATTGGAAGCCGACGCTGCTATACATTATAGATGAGGTGAAAATTTTAAATCCAATACGTACTGTGTCTAAAGGAATCCGTCCCATTAAATACAATGGCGGAAACGACCTGTCTATGTACACCTATCTGCACGATGTGGCCTATGCGGTGCGAGGACGCTTTATCTGGAACGAAAACCATCCCGAGCTGGCGCAGGACAGAAACGAGGACAAACACTTTCAGATTTTAAAGCGCATGATAGCGCGCGGCGGAAGACGCGACATTTTTCTCGGTACGCGAGAATGCCAGGCTTATGTGGAGCCGTGCCGCTTTGACGAAGAAAAGAGCTTTTACTCAGACGGTGAGCTTTCCTTCGGGCTGATGTATCACAGCCTTATTTACGCTGACGAGGCGATCTGCGACGAAGACAAGGGTAAGCTGACGGTATGCTTTCATTCACCGGTAATGAAAAACGGAGTAATACGCCTGACGCCGCCCGAGGAATGTTCGGTAAAACGGCATATCAAGCCTGCAAAGATCAAAGTGTTCGACAGCGAACATCTTATGTCCGCCGATGTGCTATATGAGGAGGTGAAGCAGCTTGAGCTGGTTGAGTGAGCTGAGTAAGCTATACGATTTGGAAGCGGATATCGTCGGAGAAGACATCGACGGCAAAACCCTTCTGCCGGTGTACCATTCCACTCAAAAGGCGCAAATTGACGTCTTTCTATTTGACGACGCTTCGTTTGCCTACGGCAAAGCCGTTGACGAAAGCGACAGTGTGACGATCATTCCCGTATCCATCAAAGCCAAAACAAGAGGTATTGCACCACATCCGTTGTGTGAAGGGCTAAAATATGTAGCAGGAGATTATTCAAAACATGTAAAAAACACAAAGAAAGACTACTATGAGTATTTTCGTCAATATATTAAAAATTTGAAAAACTGGGTTGAATCAGCGTTTACCGACAGACTTCTTGCAGTCATTTATTCGTATCTTAAAAAAGAAAACTTAATGGCGGATTTGATTGAAAGTGGTCTGTTAACCACTACCGATAACGGAGAGCTGGAGAAAAGCAAAAAAATTGCCAAGATACCACAAGCAGACTGTTTTGTGAGATTCACAATTATAGACAAATGCACCGGAGAAACAGAATCGGTCTGGCGATGCAAACGCTTATACGAGCAATACATTCAATATGCCGACAGTATCACAACAGAAAGGGATATTTGTTATGTAACCGGAAATCTTGTCCCGGTTACATATAATCACAGTAAGGGAATAAGTTCTTCATCTGATACAGCCAAGCTATTGTCAGCTAACGATAAGAATAATTTTACTTTTCGAGGAAGGTTTTGTACACAGCAGGAAGCCTATGCTGTAGGCAGAAAAACGTCTCAAAAAGCACATCTTGCACTTCGCTGGCTGATTGAACGTCAAGGGACAACGGTTGACACCGCTATATTTGTGGTCTGGGAAAGCGAACAGCAGTCTGTCATCGACGCCGCGCATCCGTTTGACCTGTGGGAGCTGTTTGAAGACGACGAGCTAATGCCGAAAACCAACCGTGAATACGGCAGGGCAGTCGCAGAATACATCAAAGGCTATCGGCAAAAGCTTGACTTTTCCTCAAAAATCATGCTGATGTGCTTGAATAAGTCATCGAAGGGCAGACTCTCAGTCGTGCAGTATCAGGAGTTTACTGCTACGGAATATTACGATCATCTCGAAAAATGGTACTGTGACGCCTCGTGGCATACATCATGGTCTCATGACGGTAAGCACTATCACGGAATCGCAACGCCATCTCCCTATCAGATTGCGCTGTTCGCAATCGGTGTGGAGCGTTCTGTCAAAAAAAAGATTGCGCTATCCGCAAACAGAGTGGAACATTCTGATACCAAAAAGATTATGGTGGACAAGAAACAAATGAATCAGATATTCAGGGAAATTCATTCCTGTATATTGCACGGAACTACCGTGCCCATCCATATTCTCAAAATGCTATACAACCGCTGTGCCAACCCTTTAAGATACGATGCAGCGCACGGCAACTGGGAAAAACTGCTGGACATCACATGTGCCCTGTACCGTAAACACTATATTGAAAAGAACGGAGTGACTTTTAACGTGGGACTTGACAGAACCTGTACCGACCGCAGTTATCTGTTTGGCAGACTGACAGCGGTAGCGGACAAAATGGAAACCGATACATTTGAAAAAGATATACGCCAGACAAACGCTAAACGCTATATGAGCGCCATGCTGAACGCTCCGTTCAAAACATGGGCGTATCTGGAGGAACGTGTGCTTCCTTACACTGCGAAAATCATCAAACAAAATCCGCAGTATTACGCAAGGTATGAAAAAGAGCTTGAGGAAATCCACTCACTTTTCCAAATGGAGGATTATTCCTCCAATGAGCGGCTTAACGCCAAATTTTTCATGGGCTTCTATTGCCAAAAACAAGATTTTTATAAAAAAGCTATAGCTGAAACGGAGGAATAATAATGGCTGTAATGGAAAATAAAATTGATTTTGTGGGATTTATTTCTGTCGAACGCGCAAACCCCAACGGCGACCCGCTCAACGGCAACCGTCCCCGGGATACTATCGAGGGCTTGGGAGAAATCTCAGACGTGTGTATCAAGCGGAAGATCCGCAACCGCTTGCAGGATATGGGGGAAAGCATTTTTGTTCAATCCGATGACAAAAGAACCGATAATTATTTTAGTTTAAAAGACCGACTTATTGCAGATCAGGAGCTAAAAAACCTTTCGCAAGGAAGCAAAAATGACGAGGAAAAATTCAAAGAAAAAGCTTGTCAAAAGTGGATAGACGTTCGAGCTTTTGGTCAATTGTTTGCTTTCAGCAAAAGTAAAAAAAAGAACAACGACAATCAAGACGACAATTCTGTTTCTATTGGTGTTCGCGGTCCGGTTTCCTTGCATCCGGCGTTCAGTATTGAACCGATTGAGATTGAAAGTATACAAATCACCAAGAGCGTCAACAGCGAAACTTCGGATTCCCGCTCCTCGGATACCATGGGCATGAAGCATCGTGTTAAATTCGGCGTTTACAAGCTCAAGGGCAGCATCAATTGTCAGCTTGCCGAAAAGACCGGTTTCTCCGATGAAGACGCGGAGAAGATCAAAAACGCACTGGCGACCCTTTTTGAAAACGACAGCTCCGCCGCGCGCCCCGACGGCAGCATGTGTGTGGAAAAGCTGTTCTGGTTCCGTCACAACTGCAAATCCGGTCAGTATGCCACCGCCAAAGTTCACCGCAGCGTCAAGGCGGAAACGCTCTGCGACAACCCGAGATCTGCCGGGGATTACCGCTTCTTCTATGACGGCAGCCTCCCCGGCATCACACCCGAGGAAGTGGTGTGATGACAGACGACGATCTGCTGAGCATTTCGGGAATACAGCATTTTGTCTTTTGCATAAGGCAGTGGGCGCTGATCCATATTGAACAGCAGTGGTCTGAAAACGTGCTGACCGTCAGCGGTGAGCTCATGCACCAAAACGCCCATGACGGCACAAGCACCGAAAACCGGTATAAAACCAAGGTGGAACACTTCGGCGTAAATCGTTCCCTCGATATGGAAGACGCGCTGATTTTTCAGTGCGAAAGCTAAGTGCACAGCTAAACGCAAACCTTTCGCACCAAAATTATAATAATATTTTTGCAAATATGAGCAAACAATCATTATAAAGCAATTCATCTAA
Source organism: uncultured Ruminococcus sp. (assembly GCA_902790475.1). Classification (GTDB taxonomy): domain Bacteria; phylum Bacillota; class Clostridia; order Oscillospirales; family Acutalibacteraceae; genus Ruminococcoides. Next base: position 20,150 of record CADASG010000004.1, read on the forward strand.
TGATTACTTTCAATATATTGTTGAACAGTTGATGTCATTCTGATTTGATATTTGTGCATATTTGCTGTCGCCCTCCACGCGGAGGGCGTGGATTGAAATAATCTCAACCGTGATTTCCAGTTGATTATCTGACGTCGCCCTCCACGCGGAGGGCGTGGATTGAAATCGCTCCTTAATTTAAGGTCATGTATTCAACCTGTAGGTCGCCCTCCACGCGGAGGGCGTGGATTGAAATAACAGTACCCATCCCCGTGAGTACGACGGAAGTCGTCGCCCTCCATGCGGAGGGCGTGGATTGAAATACTGCTCCGCCTCCAATTCCTCAATCTCTACCTCTGTCACCCTCCACGCGGAGGGCGTGGATTGAAATCGTCGCGGGTTTGCCGCAGAATGCTCAGCGCTTGTGTCGCCCTCCACGCGGAGAGCGTGGATTGAAATTTTGAATAACGCCAACAATACGTTATATTTGGTCGTCGCCCTCCACGCGGAGGGCGTGGATTGAAATTTCATACAATCTGTAGCTCAATTTCTTCACCTCGCGTCGCCCTCCACGCGGAGGGCGTGGATTGAAATAAGTTCATTGTTAGAGCAAGCAAGGCGGATGAGGTCGCCCTCCACGCGGAGGGCGTGGATTGAAATAACAGTACCCATCCCCGTGAGTACGACGGAAGTCGTCGCCCTCCATGCGGAGGGCGTGGATTAAATTTATTCATCCTTCTTTTTTTGAATAATTTTGTATCGGATATAACATTAAATTATTTCCTTTTTTCCGTGCAGGGCAGTGGTTTTGCACGGAAACTTTTTGGGGTTTGCAAACACAATATGGTATCAATTGCTTTTTGGTGTTTTATAATAATGAACCCATACCTCAGGAATAATGTGTTATAGCGGTGTAATTTCATGAAATGCCGTGAAACGTAAAATGCTCAAAAAGTCACTGTTTATGCGGCTTTTTGGAGTGTTGTTTTTGTTTTGTGTTTTTATTTTTGAGTCTTTGTTTTTTGTATTATGATTAATGACCATTTTGCCTTTAAAAGTCGTTATATAAAAAGTCAGCCCAGTAATACTGGCTCATGTATTCGCATTCATAGGCGTTGACTGCTCCTGCGTCCAGTTCGCAGAATCGGTAGTAATCGCAGTCGAGCACTTCGGGGTTGACCGCGAGGGCGTTGTAGCTGCGCACCACGGCGTCCTCGGCGCCGATCTTTTTCAGACTTTTGATCATCGAGTAGATGTAGGTTTGCAAAAGGTTCTGCAGCTTTTTTTCATACGGCTCATCCTCAAATATCGCGGCAAAAATCTCGCGCGTGGTGCAGGAGCTTCCGCGGCGGTGGACAAGGTAAGCGAATACCTCCTTAGCCTTGCTGCGTTCAAAGCGAACATGATCGCCGTCGGGTGTGAATACGTCGAAGTTGCCGAAGCACTGAACACGCAGCTTCGCGTTTTTTTTCGGAACGATCGGAAAGCGCAGGTCGGCAAGCTCTTTTTCTATCTTTTCTTTGGTCACGGGCTTCATTATATATCCGGAAGCGTGCATACTCATTGCTTCGCCCGCGTATTCGGAAAAGCCCGTGACAAAGATGATATTCATCTTCGGGTTGACAGTTTTCAGTTCCTTGGCAAGCTCCACTCCGTTCATACCGCGCATGTGGATATCGAGAAAGGCAATGTCGCAGCCGTTTTTTCGTGCATCCTCAAGTAAATCAGCCTGTTTTTTGTGCGCAGTGATATCAGCGTCGGGGCGCGCTTCTTTTATCGCCATCTCAAGCATTTTAAGCATCAAGGGTTCGTCGTCCACGCATAGCATCCTCATTTTCCGTTCTCCTTTCGTTTCGGGATTATAACTCTCGCCGTCGTGCCTTTGCCGACGGTGCTTTCTATTATGACGTCCGCTCCGCACATATCTTTAAGCCGTTTTTTTGTGTTTTCCATACCGACGTGCGAACGTCCGTCGTTCTTTTTTTCATTTGTGTCAAACCCTACACCGTCATCCTCGATGATGACCTCATAGGCGTTTTCTGTTTCACGGGTCGAGATTTTGACAGTTCCGCCTTCCTCTTTCATTCCAACTCCGTGCTTGACAGCGTTTTCTGCAAGCGGCTGAATCGAAAGCAGAGGTATCTCAAAATCTGTAGTTTGTATATCGTATTCGATATTCAGCAGATCGTCGAAGCGAAGTTTTTCGATATATAAGTATTTTTTCAGGTGCTCCAGTTCCTTTTCAAAGGGTACGGGAGCGGTTTGTTTTAGGGAATCCATGTTTCCGCGCAGATAGTCCGAAAAGGTTACCGTTGCGGTATATGCGGTATCCGGATTCAGCTTGCAGAGGATAGCGATAGACGAGAGCGCGTTATACATGAAGTGAGGTCTGATCTGGCTGACCATGACGTTTACCTTTGCCTCATAAAGCTCCTTTTGGATCTGCTGGTAGCGTATAGCTTCCTTGTACTGTGTTCGCAGATCCAGGATCAGCCGGACGATTTGATAAGCCATTGTGACCGCCAGACCGTAATTGAGATAATGCGAGCCTGCAAGGTGAAAGTATTGGTCGATAACGTCAAGCGTTAAGGCTATGATCAGAGGGATCAATGAGATTAAGAATACAAGCGAGCTGCGGTTGCCTCGGATCTCCGTACAGAGCAGCACTGTCATGATAACGGAACACACAGCAATACAAATAAACATATTGGGCGCTGTGGCGGTCAGATCTATATTATTTGTTATGTGAAGAACGGCTGCCGCTGAAACCGTTATGAGAAAGACTGCGATTGTACAATTGGCGATCGCCCGTGTGAGCGGATTTTTCAGATTTGATTTTAAGTACATTAATATCGAGGTCACAAACAAATAGCTCGTCAGCCGTACCGCGAACAGGCATAATGTCATATCAGATATCCATAGATTCAGATAATCTCCGAGCGACTGCATTATCATATAGATTCCCCAGAAAAAGCACAGTACGCCGAAGCACAGATATTTGTAATTGATCCTTCCCAGGACAAAGCCGGAAACGGGGAAGAAGAACAATCCGAAAAAACAAACCAAAGTAAATAACAGTACGCTCGGCGTAGATTTAAAGAAAATCTGATTATACAATCCGTCATATTCGGATAGCATTACACCGAAGCAGTCGGAAAAGCTCTGTGTAGCCGGATAGTAGGGGTATTCTGCCTCTAAAATCAGCTCTTGCTTTCCGCTGAGCACCGATTCGGGGAACAGCTCGGTAGATAATTGCGCTACCTCGTATCCGGGAGTATCGTTCAGCTTGTTTTGCGGTTGGTAGTATTTTTCGGGTATATCGGGCAGTGAACGGCGGTTTGAAAAATCAAATGCTCCGTCGGCTGAACGCAGAGAATACCAAACGTTTTTTGAGCATAACGCAAGGATCTCAAAAGCAGCGGCAGTTTCGTTCATCTTTCCCTTTACGGTTATTTTATGAAAATGCTCGTTGATTTTTGTCGTTGTATTGACGTTTTTCCATTCTCCGCCGTCAACGGAGTATTTGCCTTCGAGCATAACGTTCATTTTGTCATTGGTAAAGTCCTGTACTGCATACGGAACGCACTGAACGATAACAAAAATAAACGTCAGTATGACAAAGCCGGTCATAGCCGCCGTGAACGCCTTGCCGCCGAGAAGCTTTTTTATTCCTGTTTTCATCTTTATCAACCCTTGAAAAAAATAGGCAATACCGCGAGCCTTGACAGTGCAGTATAGTTTGATTATATCATAACCGTTTGAAAATGAAAAGTTTAATTCGGGAAAATCCATATATTTATCTGCAACTATTTATTCTGTTAAAATCTCTGAAAACCAACCATTGACATCATTATGTTAAAGTGATAAAATAATAACAACAATTGCAGAACAAGAAAGGAAGTAATACTTTTGGACAAGAAAAACATTGATTGGTCAAATATCGGTTTTTCATATATAAAGACCGACAAAAGATTTGTATCCAATTATAAGGACGGCAAGTGGGACGACGGCGTACTGACCGAGGACGACACTGTTGTTTTGAATGAATGTGCCGGAGTACTTCAATACGCTCAGACTGTTTTTGAGGGTTTGAAGGCATACACCACCGCCGACGGCAGAGTTGTTATATTCCGTCCCGACCTTAACGCGTCAAGACTTGTTGACAGCGCAAAGCGTCTTGAGATCCCTCCGTATCCCGAGGATAAATTCATTGAGGCTGTCAAGGCGGTAGTAAATGCGAACAAGGACTATGTACCTCCCTACGGCACGGGTGCGACGCTGTACCTTCGTCCGTACATTTTCGGAACTAATCCCGTAATCGGCGTTAAACCTGCCAACGAATACCAGTTCCGTATTTTTGCTACGCCCGTAGGTCCATACTTCAAGGGCGGTGCAAAACCCATCACCATCAAGATTTCCGATTTCGACCGCGCGGCTCCTCACGGAACAGGTCATATCAAGGCAGGCTTGAACTATGCCATGAGTCTGCACGCCATCGTTACCGCTCACGCGGAGGGCTTTGACGAGAATATGTATCTTGACGCGGCGACCCGCACAAAGGTTGAGGAAACAGGCGGCGCAAACTTCCTGTTCGTTACAAAGGACGGCAAGGTAGTTACTCCGAAATCCGACAGTATCCTGCCCTCTATCACCAGACGTTCGCTGATGTATGTCGCTGAACACTATCTCGGACTTGAAGTGGAGCAGAGAGAGGTTTATCTTGACGAGGTCAAGGACTTTGCGGAGTGCGGACTCTGCGGTACCGCTGCGGTTATTTCTCCCGTCGGCAAGATCGTTGATCACGGCAAAGAGATCTGCTTCCCCTCAGGTATGGAAGAAATGGGCCCCGTCACCAAAAAGCTGTATGAAACACTGATCGGTATCCAGTTAGGCACTATCGAAGCTCCCGAGGGTTGGATCGTAGAGATCTGATTTATCGGACCTGCCGATAAACAAGAAAAATAAAATCATACTCCGATAATGAGTTATCCGCTCATTATCGGAGTTTTTTACGCAATCAAAAAAACGGAGCCGACTCAAATGAATCGGCTCCGTGATAGTTTATTCGGGGATGTAATACTGTGCGGTGGGTGCGTTCGGATTGGTTTCGGGATTATCTGTGTAAATGTTCAGATACTTGCCGGAGCTGATCTTGGAGTCATCAATGATGATCCAAAGTTCGTTATCTACAAAGCCCTTATAATCTCTGGTCTGATCCTTGGTGGCGTTGGTGACTATCAGGTTATAAGTTCCTGCGCCGCTGTAAGTGAAGTCATACTCAAACCAGCCAGTCTCCTCGTTAAGGGGAGCAGGGGGCTGTTTGTTCCATGTGCCGCCTGTGTAGTTGCCCTTGTCTTTTCCGGCAAGATCGGAACCCCAGATCCAGAGATAAGGAGTCCAGTTGTCGGTGGTGTGCTTTAAGTGCAGCTTAACGTCAAGGCTTCCGGAAACATAGTAGTAATCTACCTTTACGGTATTGCCATAGCTGAATACGCCCTCTGCGTTTTCGGGAAGCTTGGTTTTATCGAGCGTGTAGCCCATTACGCGGTAATCGGTGGTGGTGTAGGGATCGCCGACTCTGCCGGTGAGCTTGACCTCGCTTGTGAGGGTTTTCTTGTTGCCGCTTGCGTCAAAGTAGTAGTGGTTCACAACAGCGCTGCCCTGAGCTACGCTGTAGCCTGCCAGATACTTCATCAGCATGGTTGCGTCGCTGATGGTGACCTTGCCGTCGCAGTCAAAGTCGCAGTCGGAAATATCATACGCGGTGCTGCCTGCCAAAGCTTTTTGCATAGCGGTAACGTCGTCAATGTTGATCTTTCCGTCTTTGTTCACGTCGCCGAAGTTTTTGAGAGCCTCGGGAACGTAATTCGTGTAGATGTAGGTAACTTCCTGAGTATCAGCGGTAAAGGTTCCGGAAGCGTTGCCCTGAACGGTCTTGACCTCTAAAGTGTTGGGAACAGCGGAGGAGGGAGCGGTTTCATATCCCGAGCCGATATTGCCGAGAATTACCATGGGAGCAGTCAGCTGATCGCCCTTTTCATTGACGTAGTTGACAATTACCTTTCCTCTTTCGTCCTTGAGCGCACATGCCTCAAAGCTTTCCTTATCGACTGCGATGATGGAGGTGTTGCCGGGAACAGTAAAGCTCTTGCCTGATTTCTCCTCAATGGCGTTCAGTCCTGCGGTATCGCCGTTGGCTATGATGACCCATTCGGTAACGCCTGTGCTGCTTACGTCAACAGTAGCGTTTCCTGCAGCGCCGTTGTGCATAACAGCGACCTTTTTCCACTCGCCTTCCTTGTCGTTGGTTACAACGTAGTTGAGGGAGTTTCTCATGCCGGACAAAGCTTTGCCCAGGAAGTCAAAGCTGTCATAGTAGCTGTTGTCCGCAGCGGTGAACGGTGAGAAGTTTTTCCTTATCATCATCATGCCCTGATAGTAGGAAACCAGGTCAGCGTATTCCACTAAGTTTTGCCAGTTGATCTTATTGATTTCGGGAGATGATTTATAGGAGTTGGTGTCGCCGTACTTGGTGCGCGCCATCTCGTCGCCTGCAAGATAGAAGGTAGCGCCCTGAGCTGTGTTGAGCATCGCGGCTGTCATCTTGCTGAGTTTAACGCCGAGAGCGTCTCGCACGCCGTATTCGCCCTTTGTTGCGGAGGAAGTGATTTGATCATAGAGGGTAGCATTGTCGTGACAAGCCGCGTAGGAAACGGTCTGTGAGGGAGCTTTTGACTTCCAGCCGTTTGAATCGGTGTTTGCGCGAACGCCGTTTGCTACGTCAACATAGTGAGTAGCGTTGCCTGCGATAAAGCCCTTTTCAGTGGTATCAAAAACGCTGCCCTTGATACCGTCGCGGATCTTATCGTTGAAGAATGCGATCCTTTCATTAAGCTGAGCGGCGTTTGCCTGAGTAGCAGGATAGAAAGCAGCGCCGGTGCAGGTTTTGGACTCGTGTACGGAGGTGCCGCCTGTCCAGCCCTCGCCCCAAATGGTGAGTCTGGTGTCAACCTTATCCATTTCCTCGCGGATGAGGTTCATGGTTTCGGTATCTATCAAGCCCATAAGGTCAAAGCGGAAGCCGTCAACATGATACTCGTTGACCCAGTACATACAGGAATCAATGATGTACTTTCTGGTCATGGCGTAGTCGGAGGAAACCTCGTTGCCGCAGCCGGAGCCGTTTGAGAACGCGCCCTTGGAATCAACACGGTGATAATAGAAGGGAACAGTAGCCTGGAAGCAGGAATCGCTCTTGTCGCAGGAGTAGGTATGGTTGTATACTACGTCCATTACTACGGAAATGCCTGCGTCGTGCAGCGCTTTTATCATCTGCTTGCACTCGTTGATGCGCACGTTTCCGTTATAGGGGTCGGAAGAATAGGAGCCCTCGGGAACATTGAAGTTTTGAGGATCGTAGCCCCAGTTGAACTGGTCGTCGTCTCCTGCCTCGTTGATAGACTGGAAATCGTAGAAGGGATTGATCTGAACGGTCGTGATGCCCTGCTGCTTGAGATAGTCAACACAGGTGGAAATACTTCCGCTGTCGTTCAGTTTTGTGCCGGTTTCGGTGAAAGCGAGGTATTTGCCGCGGTTAGCGTCGCTGACGCCTGAGCTTTTGTCGTAAGAGAAGTCTTTGACATGAACCTCCCAAACCTGAGAGTCGGTTGGCTTATCGAGCAAAACGTGAGAGTCGTTATCCCAGCCCTCGGGATCGGTTTTGCTGAGGTCGCAAACCATGGAGCGCTTTCCGTTGACGCCTGTGGCAACAGAATAAACGTCCTGTGTTTCCGCTGTCTGAAGCTCGCCGGATTTGGGATCGGCAGCGGTGATGGTGTAGGTGTAGTAGGTATCGGCTATGTCACCGCTTACGGTGGCTGTCCATACGCCCGTCCACTGACCGTTCTCCATCAGCTGTTCCATTGTGATCTGACCGAGATCCTTCGCGCCTGTCTCACTGTCGGAACCGGTGGCAAAACGGTTTAAAATGACCTTGGTCGCTGTGGGCGACCATACCTTGAACACTGTTTTTTCGGGGGAATAAACAGCGCCCAAATCATTTCCGTCATATGTGTACCTTTCATCAAGCGCATGTGCCGCGTTTGCCCACTCGTTCGCGCCGACGTCATCGGCGGTCGAAGCGGCAAAGCCTGTCATAACGGCTGAAGAAGCCAACATGCAGACTGCCAGTACCGAAGAAATGATTTTCTTTGTACATTTCATAAAAATCCTCCTTTATTTTGACGGCAAAGCCGCGTTTTCCGCTCAATACCAAACTTAGATTTGTGTAATAAGCGGTTGTGTACTTTATTGTTTGAATTATTTGTATTCGGTTTTTGCCTGCGGTTCGGAAGAAAACTCCATAGCCGCTCTGAGTTTCTTTTTTCGGTTGACGCGCGACATTATCGCGGACACAACGCAAAGAGCCATTATCACTCCTGCGCCGATATAGACGTAGATCAGCAGATCGGCAAAGGGATCGGGCTGAGTGGAGTAGCGGAAAAGAACATTGGTGTCGCCTTTTTTGAATACGCCGAAGGAATTATTGGGGACGGCAATAAGGTTCATATCCTCATACTCGTTCTGCTGCGCGGAGTATTCCTGACCTTCTTTTCCCGTCAGAGTCTTTTTGTCCAGTATTTTTCCGTTGTCCGCCATATATACCAGATTAAGACGGCAAACATCCTTATCCTTGCTGTCGGTCTTTTTATAATAGTAGGTTACCGTTATTTCATCTCCGTGAACATCGCCTGCGCCGTTTTTGGGAAGCTTATCCATCATCAGCGAATAGCCGTCGATCTCGGGAAGCTCGGGGGTGTAATACTTTTTTCCCTCGCGGTTGCGGATAACATAATCGTCAGCCAGTTCCTTTTTTGTCTTTTCATCAACGAACTTTATTGTGACGTTCGACATTTTGCCCTTGTATTTCTCAACATACACGTCGGCGTATTTTACCTCGGGAGTAAAGCTGCCTGCCGTATCTCCCGAAGAGGATTTGATATCGTAATTGAGTGAAGTCGCGATGGAAGTTATGTCATAACTGCCGCCGACCCTGTCGGTGATTACCTGTGTTTTGATTTTCTTTTTTGTTTCGTTGTCGTAATAATTGATCACGACCGTGCCCTCAAAATCCTCGATCACGGATTTTTCATAGCTCGTCTTATCTATCAATATAGCTGCGGAATGCGCCTTCACCTTAACGCTGCCGGAGCAGGTGCCCAGATTCTTTAGTCCTGCTGTCATATCGTCGGCGATTTTGATCCACTCGCCGCTGATGCTGACATTCTGTTCGTCGTCGGAGCCGTTGAATACCATGCACGCCTTCTGCCAGCCCTCCGCTTCGGTATTGTCCACAGTGTAGGCGCAAACTCCCTTGGGAAGGTTTTCAAGCGCAACAATGCTTTCGGCGGTCATGGTGGTAGGATCTGAAAGCGCTGTAAAGGTCTCGCGGATCTTCAACAAACCGCGGTAATACTCTATCAAATCGCTGTACTCGTTAAGATTTTTCCAGTCGAGCTGATTTTCGGTGCGGCTGGAGGCGTAGGAGTTTTCGTCGCCGTCCTTGCTGCGCGCGAATTCCTCGCCGCCCAAAATGAACGGTATGCCCTGTGAGGTAAAGACAATGGCTGCCGAAAGCTTGTTCATGGAAACGAGCTCCTCGTGGCGCTTGCGGTACTCTTTGTTGTTCAGCACCGAATCCACCAGCTTGTCATAGAGCGCCTCATTGTCGTGACAGGAGGCGTAGTTGACGCACTGAGTGGGAACGCTTGCCCAGCCGTTGACGCTCATGCCGAGGAAACCTTTTTTGATGCCGCTGCGGTTTTTGCCGGTCTGAACAAAGCCGGGTTCATTGCCGAAAACAGAGCCTTTTATCGCGTCGCGGATGGTATCGTTGAACGCGCCGATACGGTTATCAAGCTGCGAAAGGTTGTTTTGGTTCGCCATAACTGTGCCGGGAGCGCAGTTGGTATCCAGATTCCAAGCCTCTCCGTACATCAAAATCCGTTTGCCGCTGCCGTCATCATACAGATTGTCGAGCGCCTCGCGTATTTGATTCATGGTCGTCACGTCGTGAAGACCCATCAGGTCAAAACGGAAACCGTCGATATGATACTCGGTCGCCCAGTAGAGAACGGAGTCGATCATGTATTTGCGGAACATAAGATGCTCTGAGGCAGTGTCGTTGCCGCATCCCGAGCCGTTGGAAAAGCTTCCGTCGGGATTCATGCGGTAATAGTAGTTTGGAACGGTATACTGGAACCACGAATCTGTGGAGTAGGTGTGATTGTAAACCACGTCCATAATAACACCGATGCCGGCGTTGTGCAGCGCCTGTACCATCTGCTTGCACTCGTTGATGCGCACGCTGCCGTTGTCCGGGTCTGTAGAATAACTGCCCTCCGGGATATTGTAGTTGATCGGATCATATCCCCAGTTGTACTGCTTCATTATGTCCTTGCTCTCATCAACAGAGCCGAAATCGTACATGGGCATGATCTGCACATATTTTACGCCTAATTTTTTCAGGTAATCCACGCAGGTGGACGGTGCGCCCTGTACGCCGTCAACAGTAGTGTCCTTTTCGGTAAAGGCGGTAAACTTTCCTCGGTTTTTAGCTGTCACGCCGCTGCTCTTGGAGGAGGAAAAGTCCGCTACGGAGATTTCCCATACAGTTGCGTTGGTTTGATGAGCAACATAAACGTGCTGGTCATTTTCCCAGCCCTGCGGATCGGTCGTATTTAAGTCGATCACCATGCTGCGCTTGCCGTTTACTCCGCAGGCGCGCGCGTAGATATCGCCCGTAACCTTAGTGCTTTTTCCGTGTCTGACGGTATAGGTGTAGTACTTGCCTGCGAGATTGCCGGGGATAGTCGCTTCCCATACTCCGGTCGAGCGGTCAAGGGTCATTTTTTTGGTTTTGATAGACTTTCCGCTGCCGCCGTCGTCATAGATATCAACGCTCATATCGTCTGCTTTCGGCGACCAAACCTTAAAGGTAGTGGCGTCTTTTGTATAGTTTGCGCCTAAATCATCTTTATCATATGCCATTTGATCGAGCTCGGCGGCGTACGCCCGGTAATCGGCAGCGCCGACCGCTTTTAAATCTGTTGAAACAACTCCCGTAAACATAGCGATTGTCAATACTCCTGTCAATAGTTTTTTTAAAAGCAAAATAATGCCTCCTGCCAGCATATTTATTATATAATTGTATCATAAAACAGGGGTGAATTTAATTCTGTATAAGAAATTAATTTCTGTCACATATGTTTTTAATGTAGAAAATCAAGGATTATTTTAGTGTATTTTGACGATAAAACAGCCTCGTTTCCGGTGTATCCACAGGAAACGAGGCAATGATAGGATTATGTATAAGATTATGAATTGTTTTCCAAATAGCGGCGGATCTGTTCCTTGTCCCAATCGCCCAAATCATCAACTCCGGCAAGGTACTCGTTATGGTGTCTGACCTCGTGGTGAAGTATCCGCACCATTTCGTTGTAAAGCTGCTCGCGGGGGAGTTCGCCGTAAACGCGTGCGATAGAGCCGTAATAAAAGACGATCGCGTTTCCGAGTGAATTTCGGATATACTCGCCTAAAATCAACAAATCATTATTTCTGGCGGCGGGATGGACCTTGGACTGCGGCAAAAGCGAGAGCCCGCCGTTTAGGTCGCGGTACAATTCATAAGGCATTGAATCCGCAATCTCATCAAGCATTTCGCCGAGTTCTTCAAAAGTAATCATATTTCCGAAAAAGAATATTAGTAATCAAGGTAATCCTTGAGTTTGCGGCTTCTGGAGGGGTGGCGGAGCTTGCGCAGCGCCTTTGCTTCGATCTGGCGGATACGCTCACGTGTAACGTTGAATTCCTTGCCGACCTCTTCAAGCGTTCTGCTTCTTCCGTCCTCTAAACCAAAGCGCAGCTTGAGCACCTTTGCCTCACGGGGGGTGAGAGTGGAGAGCACGTCGGAAAGCTGCTCGCGCAGCATTGTGTGTGAGGCGGCGTCGGCAGGAGCCGGAGCGTCGTTGTCGGGAATAAAGTCGCCGAGGTGGCTGTCTTCCTCTTCGCCGATAGGTGTTTCAAGTGAAACAGGCTCCTGAGCTACGCGCATGATCTCGCGCACCTTGTCAACGGGCATATCGATTTCCTCTGCGATCTCGTCGGGAGAGGGCTCGTGACCGTTTTGGTGAAGGAGCTGACTCTGGACTTTTTTGACCTTATTGATTGTTTCAACCATATGTACGGGAATACGGATGGTGCGCGCCTGGTCTGCGATAGCGCGTGTGATAGCCTGACGGATCCACCATGTGGCATAGGTGGAGAACTTAAAGCCCTTGGTGTAGTCAAATTTTTCGACCGCCTTGATCAGACCGAGGTTGCCCTCCTGGATCAAATCAAGGAACTGCATTCCTCTTCCCAGATAGCGCTTTGCAATGCTGACGACCAGTCTGAGGTTTGCTTCGCTCAGGCGCTGCTTTGCCGAAACGTCGCCGTCGGAAATGCGAATGGCAAGCTCAACCTCTTCCTCGCTGGTGAGCAGAGGCACCCTGCCGATTTCCTTGAGGTAAACCTTAACGGGGTCGTCAATGGTCATGCTCTGTTCGGGAGCGGGGGAGGAGCCGTCCTCGTCCTTCACATCAACCATTCCGAGGTCGATATCGTCGATTTTGATATCCTCCATATCCTCAACGATTTCGATACCCTGCGCTTCAATGGTGTCGTACAGCTTTTCCAGCTTTTCGGGGTCGATGTCCAACTCGCCGATCGCGTCAAGAATATCCTGGTTAGTCAGCTGACCTTTTTGCTTGCCGAGATCTACCAGTTCTCTGACCAGTGAGCGTTTTTCCTGCTGTGCCATATTATCGTTCCTTTCCTGTTTACTGCCGCTGTCCGTTCAGATAAGCCTGAATTTCCTCGGCGGTCATATTTGAAATGTCCTTTTTACTGAGTTTTTTGCTTTCCTCCGCAATTATTCCGAGATACTCGTCGAGCGACTGCCGCGTTCCTGCCACGGTGCCGTATTTGGCGAGGATCTTATATACCCGCGAGCGTTCATCGTCGGAAAAATCCGAATTAAGATTGTTGAGAGGCTCCATGCCATCTCGGATACGGTTGAGAAAATATGTGTAGTAACGCCGCATCAATTCGTTTTGAAACTGATCGGCTGCGATATGTGAGTCAATATAATCCGCCGCGTCGGGATTATTGATGAGATACGCTACAAGCGCTTCCTCTGCCGAGGAGCTTCGCGGCTTTTTGGAGCGCTCCGTGTCGAGTTTATCACCCCTGCCGCTGAGGTCGTTTTGGATACGGCGAATCTCTTTTTTACTGTTTTCTCTGTTTTGGCGGCGGTTGACGGAGTTGACCTGACGGACAAAAGCGTCCTTGCCGATTTCAAATTCCTTGCAGAGACGTGATATGTAAACATCCCTTTCAATGGGACTGTAGATACCTGCGATAATGCCTGCGGCTTCCTCCAAAAAACGCACCTTGCCGTCGGGAGTATCGAGATTGAAGCCGCCGCGAAGCTTTTGCAGACGGTATTCAACGTCGTTGCCGCTTTTTTGGATAAGCGCCTGAAACGCCGCAGGACCGTCGGCACCCTTTGATTTGATAAACTCATCGGGATCCTTGCTGCCCGGGACAGTCAGCACTCTGACCAACAGACCTGCGCCCCGCAGGATCGGGATAGCGCGCGATGTAGCCTTCTGACCTGCTTCGTCGCTGTCATAGCAGATGATGACCTCGTCGGCATACCTTTTCATCAGCATAGCCTGTTCCCTTGTGAGGGCAGTGCCGAGCGTTGCCACGGCATTTTGAAAACCCGCCTGATTTACGGCGATCACGTCCATATATCCTTCGCAGAGTATCAGTGTGCGCGAACCTGAGTTTTTGGCGTTGTTCAGTGAAAACAGGTTCTCGCTCTTTTTAAACACCGGCGTATCGGAGGTATTTAGGTATTTTGGCTTTTCATCGGTCATGATCCTTCCGCCGAAGGCTATCACGTTTCCGCGCAGATCAATGATCGGGAACATCACGCGGTTGCGAAAACGGTCGTATATCCCTTTGCCGCTTTTTTGCCTGACAGCGAGGTTGGCGGCGACCAGCTCGTTGTGACTGAAGCCCTTTTGTTCGAGATAATCACACAGCGACGACCAGTCTCCGTAAGCAAAGCCGAGTCCGAAGTGACGGATAGTGCGGTCGGAAAGCATACGGGAGTGAAAATAATCGAGTCCTTCCTTGCCTTCCGGTGAATAAAGAGATTTATAGTAGTACCTCGCCGCCTCGCGGTTTGCCTCAAACACGCGGTTTCTCAGCTTGCTCATGCTGTCGTCATAGGAATCCTCGGGCATATCCATGCCTGCACGCTGCGCCAAAAACTTTACGGCGTCCACATAATCAAGATTTTCTATCTTCATTATAAAGGTTATGATATCTCCGCCCACTCCGCAGCCGAAGCAATAAAAGGAGTTGTTTTCGGTATAGATATTAAAGGACGGAGTTTTTTCGCCGTGAAAAGGACAAAGCGCGACCAAATTCCTGCCGTGACGCTTTAAAGTCAAATAGGAGGAAGCAACTTCGGTGAGATCGTTTCGTAATTTCAGCTCCTGCAAAAAGCTCTCGGGAAACGCCATCGAACTCCTCCTTTCTTGTATCTAATAGCTTATTACGCGCAAATCCGCGTAATTCCTCTATATAATTTCGGAAATAAAATATTTTTCACCGTTTTCCTGTGCGCTGACTTCTCCTGCTGTCACATCGGCGAGTTTTTTGTTCAGTGACGGAAGAAAGTCAGGCTTGATGTGAAAACAAATTTTGACCTCAGCCTCATAAAGCGTGTCGTCTATCACGCCGCCTGTTTCCATCACAGTGGAGCTGACCTTTCCGTACTGATTATAGTTACAGTTTAGTGTGCAAAGAGCGCAGCTCTGCATGGAAATCACTTCACCTGCCGCGAGCGCAAGCTTTGCGCCCTGAGCGTACGCGCGAACAAGACCGCCCTTGCCGAGCAGCACTCCTCCGAAATACCTCGTCACCACAACGCAGACATCGGTGACCTCGTTTTTGGTGATAACGTCAAGCACAGGCATACCTGCCGTTCCCGAGGGCTCGCCGTCGTCGCTGTAGCGGCGCAGGTTGCCTTCGCGCAGAGAATAAGCGTAGACGTTGTGACGTGCGTCCCAGTGCTTTGAACGGATTTCCGTGATAAAGGCAACGGCTTCTTCTTCTGTTGTCACCGGCTTGCAGTAGCCGATAAAACGAGAGCGCTTTTCCGTGAATTCATCGGATGACTGCCGTCGTACTGTTTTATAATCTGCCGCCATAAATTACCTCATATGAAAACAAGGCGACACTCCGTGCCGCCCATGTCGTCGAAAAAATTATTTTGCAATGTTAAAGCGCTTCTTGAATCTGTCAACTCGTCCGCCTGTATCTACAAGCTTCTGTTTACCTGTGTAGAAAGGATGGCACTTGGAGCAAATTTCAACACGGATATCTTTTCTGGTTGAACCTGTCTCAATAACATTACCGCAAGCACAGGTAATTGTTGTCTGCTCATACTTAGGATGGATATTTTCTTTCATTATTTTCACCTACTTACTTTACACAATTAACAGATTGATTATACTACATTTGTTTGCAAATTGCAAGAGGTTTTTTGAATTATTTAAAAAAATCGTATCATTGCGCAAGATAATCAACGAATTCCTCTAAACACATATTAAAGGTGCGCATTTTTTGGGCGTTTTCCGCGCCCGTATACCTAAAAACAGCTTTTGAAAAGTCATGGTGAGTCAGGTCTTCCTTGCCCTGAGGATAGCGAAGAATGAAGCCGTAACGGATCCCCTCACGCTCCAAAAAGGCAAAAACCTCGGGGTCGCTCACGTCAAAGGAAACCAGCATACCGAGCTGAGCCTCGCTTTCTCCGGCTTTGCTGACGGAGCGCGAGGCGATAGCCTCGGCTTTGACCTGAGAATACTTACCGTTTTTTCGTACCTTTTCAAGCTGTTTGTCAAACAGCTCTTGCTGTTCGTCATAGCTGATATAGCCGATTTCGGGCGTCAGGGTCAGATTTCTCTCATTTGCCGCCCTGATCAGACGGTCAAGGTCGTCAGCCATAAGAGTATTGACCTGGACCCCTCCGCGCTTTGTAAGCTGCGGAATTTGATTTGCCGTCAGTGGATTATGGCTGTTTACGACTTGCAGCAGCAGTTCGTTTGACGCTTTTTCTGTTTTCGCGGCAGCTTCGGAAGACTTTCCCCGATCCGATAAACCGCTGAAAAGCGCTAACGCCGCGGCAATTCCCAGCAGAAACACGGCGATCACCGCTGCAGCGGCGACTTTTTTTCCGCGTGATCTGATAGGACGTATCCTGCCGGTTTCGTAGGATTCCAGCGCCTGCCTGCGCCTGCGCTTTGACGCGTTATACTCTTTTTTTTCGGACGGGGAAAGTCCCATATGACACCTGCTTAAATATTATTTTATGGTCTTGGAGTCGATCTCTTCCTTAGCCATGGCGATGAATTCCTCAAGCTTCATTGCGCCTAAGTCTCCATCTTTTCTGTGGCGTACCGATACGGTGTTCGCTTCGATATCCTTATCGCCGACAATGAACATATAGGGAACCTTTTCGAGCTGAGCCTCGCGGATCTTATATCCGATTTTCTCGCTTCTGCTGTCAACTTCAACGCGCAGTCCCTCTGCCTCAAGCACCTTTTTGATTTCGTATACGTAATCAAGGTGTCTGTCGGCAACAGCGAGCAGCTTGACCTGAGTGGGAGCGAGCCACATCGGGAACGCGCCCGCGTATTTTTCAATCAGCAGCGCAAGCGTTCTTTCGTAGCAGCCGATGGAGGTGCGGTGGATAATAAAGGGGTTCTTTTTCTGTCCGTCGCGGTCAGTGTATTCCATGCCGAACTTTTCCGCGAGATAGGGGTCGATCTGAATTGTGATCAGAGTGTCTTCCTTGCCGTATACATTCTTGATCTGAATGTCGAGCTTGGGACCGTAGAACGCTGCTTCACCGATACCGATCTCATAGTCTATTCCAAGATGATCGAGGATAGAGCCCATCATGTTTTGAACGTTGTCCCACTCTTCCTTTGTTCCGATGTATTTCTCACGGTCTTCGGGATCCCACTGTGAGAAGCGGTAGCTGACGTCCTCGTACAGTCCGACGGTTTTGAGCATATAGGAAGCCAGCTCGACGCAGTTTTTAAACTCGTCCTCTAACTGGTCGGGAGTACACATCAGGTGACCCTCGGAAATAGTGAACTGACGCACGCGGATCAAGCCGTGCATTTCACCCGACGCTTCATTTCTGAACAGGGTAGAGGTCTCGTTATAGCGCAGCGGAAGATCGCGGTATGAGCGCTGCTTGTTGAGATACGCCTGATACTGGAAGGGACAGGTCATGGGACGAAGCGCAAAAACCTCGTCATCGCTTTCGGGATCGCCGAAAACAAACATGCCGTCCTGATAATGATCCCAGTGACCGCTGATTTTATACAGGTCGCTTTTTGCCATGAACGGAGTTTTTGTGAGCTGCCAGCCGAGGCTTTGCTCCTTGTCCTCTACAAAACGCTGCAAAAGCTGGATAACACGCGCACCCTTGGGAAGCAGGATGGGAAGACCCTGACCGATATAATCGACCGTGGTGAAGAAGCCCAGCTCGCGTCCGATCTTATTGTGATCGCGTTTGCGCGCTTCTTCGAGCATCTTGAGATGCTCCTCGAGCATTGAAGCCTTGGGGAAGGCGATTCCGTATACGCGGCAAAGCTGCGCGTTGTTCGCGTCGCCGCGCCAATATGCGCCGGTGCAGTTTGTCAGTTCGATCGCTTTGATCGCGGACACACTCATCAGATGAGGACCTGCGCACAGATCGGTGAAATCGCCCTGCTTATAAAAGCTGATATTCTCGCCCTTGTCGCTGTGCTCGGAGGCAAGCTCGACCTTGTAAGGCTCCTGCATCTCCTCGAGCATGGCGATCGCTTCTTGGGGAGGAAGTTCAAAACGCTCGATCTCCAGTCCCGATTTTACGATCTTCTTCATTTCAGCTTTGATTTTCTGTAAATCATCGTTGGAGAAAGGTTTTTCAACGTCAAAATCATAGTAAAAGCCGCTTTCGATCGCGGGACCGATGGCGCATTTGGCGTTGGGATACAGCCTTTTTACCGCCTGAGCGAGCACGTGAGAAGCGGTATGCCAGAAGGCGTGTTTGCCGTCGGGGTCGTCAAAGGTGAGAAGCTCAACCTTACTGTCCTCTGTAATAGGGGTGCGCAAATCCTTTACCTCATTGTTAATCTTTGCGGCGCAGACGCTTTTATACAGTCCCATGCCGATTGATTTAGCGATTTCCGCAGGTGTAACGCCGCTTTCAAATTCCTTGATAACGCCGCCTTTTAATTCAACTTGGATCATAATAACTCTCCTTTCAAAAAATAAAGTCCCAATACCTATCGAGGTATTGGGACGAAGTGACTCGTGGTTCCACCCAAATTCGATCAATAATGCTTGTCGATCATTGATCCTTGTTGTTCCTTAACGCGGAATACGCCGCACCATTTCCTGCGCGGAGCTCCAGGGCGGTAAGCGGTACGTCCGAATATGAAGCTTTCAGCATTTGCTTCACTCTCTGTATACGGATTTGGCACAGCTCATATCCCTTTCACTGCTTCTGTCAGTATTATATCACTGTGATTTCACAATGTCAACTGTTTTATTGCTTATCAATGCCCATCAAAAGGTCGTTGATTTCCTGCAAACGGCGCTCGTAATAATCGTCGTCCTTTTTTGCGTCTGATGCCGATTTTTTATCGTAATCATTGTTTACCGCTACTACCTGCTCGTCAAGAGCTTCCTTTGCTTTTTGCGCGTTATCAGCTTTTTCGGCTGCCTTGCGGGCTTTTTCGGACTTGCTGAGCTTTTTATCGGCAGCCTTAGCTTTTTCCAGCTTTTTCAGAGCTTCCGCAGCGTTCTGCTTTTTCTGTGTTTTTTCCGAAGGCACAAAAGCAATGTCATCATCATTGTAAGGTAAAGTGATAGGTGTTGAAGTGTTTTGCTTTTCATGCTCGGTGAAGTAGGGGATAGGCTCTTCCTCATAGTCGTCAACACTGTAACCGATAACGAAATCATCGATATTAGCAGGATGCTTTGCGGTATCGCCTTCCATTTCCTCTAAGATCTCGTCCTCGGGGTTTCTGTCCGAAAAAACCAGATCCTCGTATTCCTTGGTGTTGATATACTCCTCTTCCGTTTCAGCCTGATGTACGATTTTTAAGTCGTCGTCGGTGGGCTTGTTTTTGGAAACGGCGCGCATGATCTCCTTTTCGTCGGGGGGAAGCGCGTCTACGATCTCAAACTCGTCTTTTGTGTAGGAATTTAAAAACATCTCCATGATAAACGACGCCGCATATAAGCCTAACGCGATGAACTGCACTGCGCTGAGCAGTGAGGCGTAATCATAGCCCTCCTTGGAGAGACGCATGATCTCATATACGCCGAAGGTCACTGAGATAGCAACGGCAGGCAAGCCGTAGATAAAGCAGGATTTAACGGGGTTTCTGCCCTTTATTCTCGAAACGATCATGGAATTGGAGAACAGATAGAGCGTCAGGAAAATATAGCAGAACATCGAAGAAAGATCTCTGGAATAGATCGACGCCTTTGTAGCCATCAAAAACTCCGTGACCAGCTGTGCGCATCCCCAGAGAGCAGGGGCTACAAACAGCATTGAAATGTTTGAAACGACGCTTTTTCCCTGAAAATGGATCTTGGAAATAAGCATAAGAGCAATGCCGGCAGGCAGGGAAAAGACAGCGCAAATAATATACATCATCAGATTTTCCGATTCTGCCGCGCCTGTGATAGCGGAGGAAAGCCTTGCCGCAGAGCCCGCGATGATCAACGCACCGCTTAAAAGTGAAAGCACGCTCGCGGGAACATTTTTCTTAACGGGATAAACCGGCGAGGTTTTTCGGTCAAAAATATTGAGTATCACGCAAACTACAAACAGTCCGACGCATATGCCGATAACAGTGTAGGTGATATTCATGGCGTTCATGCCCATAAAATTTCCGTTGCCGTCAAGACCAAACAGGCTCATCAGCTTAAAAAACAGCATAACGATGAATGCCGGGACGAAAGGAATGACTGAATATTTAACCCTCATAAAAAACTCCATCCTGATATTTAATTCGTTTTTTAAGAAAGTACCGATCGGGATATGACCGGAGGCTTTCTAATGTATACTAAAATGCGTATATATAATATTTTAAGACAAAGACGAGATAATGTCAAGATAAAAACCATATAATATAATAAAATATTAGGGCATAAATATTAGTATATGTTGTGAAAAAGGAGCCATGCTTTGAAACAAAAGTTTATCTTATTCATTTGTTTTTTGACTGCCATGGCGCTTATCCCGGTTTTCGGGTTAAGAACGGGCGCCGGCAGATCCGAAAAACAAAACGGCAGCAAAGAAGACGACAGGATATACAAAATCATCGCTTCCGTTTGCGATAACGAGTACAGCGACAAGACGCTTAGGGCGGTCGCGCGTATAGTTTACAACAATATCAGTCTGGGCTATACATATAAAGACTGTGATTGTTCTGATAAAGAATTATTAGATAAGGTGAAAAGCGTATGCCGCAAGAAGCCTGCCGATATTATAATTGACGGAAAGCAGCGTTATATTCCGTTTTCAAGCTGCTCAAACGGAAACACCAAGGCTGACGGCAAATATCCGTATCTTACGTCCGTTGCTTCACCGTGGGATTCTTTCAGCAGTGAATACACAGACAGCGCTGCCTGCGTCGGCGTCAGCATTGACGGATTGGACTATCTGTGCGAAAACGGCTTTAGCTCAGATCAGGCGCTGAAATGGTATCTGCCGGGAATGAAAGGTTGAAGTATTTGCGTTAGTGTGGTATAATAACACCGGAAGGAGGCATAGTGGTGAAGAAAATAATATCGCTGATTCTCTGTATTTTGACAGTCGCGGCGTTCGGAGGCTGCGGCAATGACGAAACCTCTGCGCAAAAAGACGTGAAAGCGGATATGTTCACGCTCAGTCAGGAAATGATGAAGGCAGACGAAACGCTGCCTATTATGATGATCTATACCGATAAAGAGGATACCGACGGAAGCAAGCTGAAAAACCACTGCGGCTTGGATAGGAATAAGACAAATTCCTATTTCTTCGCATGTGAGGAGTCGGAAAACACTCACGAGATTTCCGTAATTGAAATGAAAAGCGAGGGAGACGTATCTCTTGCGCAGGAAGCTCTAAAGCAACATGCCGAAGCGCTCTCAAAGCGTTTTTCCTCGGCTCCGGAGAAAAAAGCGCGCGCGGATAAATATGTTATAACCGCTAAAGGCAGATATACGGCGCTGATTATCTGCGACGATCCCGACTCGGTAAAAAAGGTGTTTGAGGAATCGGTAAAATAATACGCGACAAAAGCCCGGACGATCCCGGGCTTTTTTATTTGACTTCTATTCTTCGCTGAGTATTTTGCTTGCCGCGAGCATAACGCCGAGCTTGCCGGCGTGGAAGTTTAAGCCGCCCTGCATCCAAACGGCATATGGCTCGCGCAGGGGAGCGTCGGCGGACAATTCTATCGAAGAGCCTAACGTGAACGCGCCTGCTGCCATGATGACCTTGCTTTCGTAGCCCGGCATATCGGACGGTACGGGCTGAACAAAGCTGTCCACTGCGGAACCGCTTTGGATACCGCCGCAAAACCGTTCGAGATTATCTTCATTGCCCAGCATGATCAGCTGAATGATGTCCGCGCGGTTTTCGTTGTATTTTGGCGAGGTTTCAAATCCGAGAAGCTCAAACAGAGCTGCTGCAAATACAGCGGTTTTCAGCGCTTCGCCGGTCACATGCGGCGCGTGGTAAGCGCCCATGAACAGCTCACGCGAAGTGTTCAGCGTGGCGCCGATCTCCTTGCCTGTTCCCGGCGTCGTCAGACGGTATGCGCACATTTCCACCAACTCCGCTTTTCCTGCGATATATCCTCCTGTGGGAGCGATACCGCCGCCGGGGTTTTTGATAAGCGATCCTGCCATCAGGTCAACGCCGACTGTCAGCGGTTCAACGCGCTCTGTAAATTCTCCGTAGCAGTTGTCGAGCATAATGATCGATTCGGGTGATTCCGCTTTGGCTATCTCACAGATCTTTTTTATCTCGCGGTAAGTCAGGGTGGGGCGCAGGCTGTAGCCGCGCGAACGCTGGATATAAACCATCTTAGGCTTTTTCTTCGCGATATCGTCTTTGATCTTATCATAATCCGGCGTGCCGTCGGTCATCAGCTCTGTCATTTCAAAACGGATGTCAAAATCCTTTAGCGAGCCCGGGTAGTCGCCCTCGATACCGATAGCGGAGCGGATCGTGTCATACGGCATACCCGTGACGCTCAGCATTACGTCTCCGGGTCGCAGCACTCCGAACAGCGCTACAGTGAGCGCGTGAGTTCCGCTTACAAAGTTATGTCGCACCAGCGCGTCCTCGGCGTCAAAAGCAAAGGCGTAGACCCTGTCGAGCGCGTCACGTCCGAAGTCGTCGTAGCCGTAGCCCGTGGAACCGCTGAAATAACTTTCGCGCACTCCAGCCTGCTGGAACGCCTTGATCATCTTGATCTGATGGTATTCCTGAACCGCTTCGATCTCCTCAAGCTGCGCGGCGCACAGCTTCATGGCTTCATCGGCGGCAGTGCGAACCCGTTCATCTATTTCAAAAAAACTCATTTATTCTCCTTAATTTCTGCTGTATTCGCACCAACTGCCATATTCGGTGAATCCGAGCTTGGAATAAAACCGCTCGTTCGCGTTTTTGGCGCGGTGCAGATACACCGTTTTGCCGTGTTCAAGCATATGGTTGGTGAGATATTTGACTATCGCGGAGCCGTAGCCGTTTTTGCGGAAATCGGGGTCGCACGCCACAGCTCCGAGCACGGCGCTTTTGTCGCTTTCAGCCACTGTCATGGCGACTGCCGCAAGACGGTGTCCCTCGCGCACTCCGTGCATACTCATGGAGTGATGGCGCAGCTTGTGGTTCACGTCCACATAAAAATCCTCAAAAGACGGAGGAATAAAGTTGCGGTCGGCGCAGCGGACTATCAAATAATACGCCTCGCGGATATCAGGCTGCACGATACGCGCGTAAGGGTCAAGCTTCTCAAACGGCTCTGTTTTGCGGAGGATCACTCCGCTGTGCGCACGCATATCGAAAAGGTCGAGCTTGTATTTGCCGTCGCACAGTATTTCGGACGCTCCCGAAACGCGCATAAAGGAGGACACCTCTTCCAAATCCGTTTCGTCGGTCAAAAACAGAACAAACACCGAGCCGCTCCGCGCGATCGCTCCCGTGTAGTTGAGCATGTCGCCCATCAGCAGCCAGTAGTCCACAAACGCAAGGTCCGGTTTATAGCTTTGGTAAAGCGAGATCAAACGGCAGGCAAAGGGGTTGTCCTCTTCGAGCCTGCTTATAACTTCAACAAAATCGGTAGTTTGATCAACTGAAATAATCATGGTTCAATGTCCCCTTCGCAACAAGACTTGCCAAAGCGCGGGTAAGCTGCAGCACGCTTTCACAGTCATCCTTGGCGGCAACGCAGTTCGGCGCGTGCAGATATCGGCAGGGCAGTGATACGGCAAGCGTGCGTACTCCTCCGCGGCTTTTGTGTATCACGCCTGCGTCGTTACCTCCTGCAACGGCGCGTTTTATCTGTGCCTTTACGCCGATCTCTTCGGCGGTTTTCAATGCGAGCGCCGCCATTTCCTTATCGTAGATCGTGCGTTTGTCCATCATGGAAATAACCGCGCCTTCTCCGAGACGGCACACCTGCTTTTGAGCGTCGATCTCGGGGATATCTGCGGCGGTGGTTGTTTCGATCACCAACGCGTAATCGGGGTCGAGCGTGTACGCGGCAACGGTGGCGCCGTGAAGTCCCACCTCTTCCTGAACGACAAACGCGAAGTCTGTGTCAAAATCCAATTCACTTTTTATCAGGTCTATCAGCACCAGACAGCCGAAACGGTCGTCGATAGCCTTAGACCTGATTGTTTCGGTGGTTTGAGTGAATTCGGAAACAAAGCATACGCTGTCTCCGGGACTTACATACTGCTGTGCTTCCTGCGCCGACTGCGCTCCGATATCTATATACAGCTCGCTGTAAGACGGGATCGCCGAAGACTCATCGCCTTTTGTCAGATGTATCGGCTTTACCCCGATAACTCCGTTGACCGTTTGATTTACCGTCACGTTTTTCCCGATCAATACGCGGCGGTCAATGCCGCCCACCTCGTCGAATTTCAAATATCCGTCCGATGTGATGTCCGTAACCATCAGCCCCACTTCGTCCATGTGAGCTGACAGCATGAGCTTTGTCTTGGGACGGCTTTTTCCTTTTTTATGTATCAGCAGGTTTCCGAGCGGATCTATCGTCACCGAATCGGCGAACGGTCTGATCTCAGCTAAAATCAGCTCGCGCACGGCGTTTTCGTCACCGGAGATCCCGTCGGCTGCGCAGAGCTTTTGCAAAAGCGCGTAATCAATCATTACAGACACCTCCGCTCAAAACATAATCGGCAAGCAGCCGCGCGGTTGCCGTAACATCTTTAATGTCAACCACTTCAACGGCAGTGTGCATATACCGCTGAGGTATGGATATCATGGCTGTTTTAATACCGCCTCTCGTCAGGGCGATCTTGTCGGCATTCGTGCCGGTTCTGCCCGCGATAGGTTCCAATTGATACGGCATTTCGTTTTGTTCGCATATCGTTTGAAGCTGCTTGGTCATTTTCTTATTTAAAATGGGGGATATGCCAATCATCGGACCTTCCCCGAGCGATATTTTAGCGTACTGTCCGCTGATATCGGGCTGAGAGGCAAAGCTTACGTCAACCGCAATTGCTTCGTCTGCATTGATTTTGTAAGCGCCCGTTACAGCGCCGCTGCCGTAGGTTTCCTCTTGTGCGGAAAACAGCAGCACGACCTTGCACGGCGGTTCTTCTTCGTGCAGCAGAGCTGCGGTTTGGATAAGCGCCGCCGCTGAACATCGGTTATCAAGCGCCGGAGAAGTTACGCGGTCGTTTAGCAGCATACGCGGCAGAGAAACAAAGGTCAGCACATCGCCGACTGCAAGATGCTTTTTTATTTCCCGTGCGTCCATGCCGAAGTCCACCCATACCTTTGATACAGGCGTTGCCTTGTCCTCGCTTCCGTCCGAAAGATGAGGCGGCAGACAGCAGACCGTGCCGGTTATACCGTCGGGGGCGGTAAGCAGGGCGTTTTGAAGCACCCGTGCGTCAATGCCTCCGCATTTATCGACCTTGACGAATCCTTCTTTGCTGATATCGGTCACCATAAGTCCTATGCGGTCAAGGTGAGCGTCAATCAGAATGGTTTTCTCAGCGTCGGTTTTGCCGAGAAAAGCGTATAGGTTGCCGTTTGCGTCGGTTTGAGTTTCGGCAAACGGCGCGAGCGCCTGTTTGACAACGGCGAGCGCAGGTTCTTCGTGACCCGACACGCCCTGAGCCGTGCATAAATCAAAAATCAGTTGTGTGAGTTCCATACTATATGTTACTTCAAATCATTGACAAGTGCTTTGAAGTGGTTACCTCTTTCCTCAAAATTACGATACAGTCCGAAGCTTGCGCTGGCAGGTGAGAGAGAAACTATGTCGCCCTCCTCGGTATTTGCTGCCGCCGCGCAGACCGCCTCCTCCATGTTTTCGACGCGAATAATATTGATAGCGGAAGGGTCGTAGTTATCGGCATTTTTCACTGCCGCTTCAATTTTAGGAGCCGTGTCGCCGAGCAGGATCAGAGTCTTTACCTTGTTGTTTATGACGGGACCCAGCGGCTCATAGGGGATATGCTTGTCATAGCCGCCAGCGATAACGACGATTTTTTCATCATAAAGCGAGAGAGTTCCCAGTGCGGTCCGGGTCGGACTTGACGCGATCGAGTCGTTGTAGTACTTCACTCCCTTAAACTCCCTGACAAACTCCGCGCGGTGCGCGACACCGCCGAATTCACGCGCGACCTTAATTATCGCCTCAACGGGAACCATGCCCCAAACGGCGGATATGGCTGCAAGGTAGTTTTCCACATTGTGCATACCGGGGATACGGATATCGGATATATCCATGATCTCGGTGATTTTGCCGTAGTCGTTATAACAAATCGTAGTTCCGTTCAAATACGCGCCGTTTTCCACGGCCTGACGGACGCTGAATTTGCAGAGCTGTCCTCTTACCGCTTCGGAAAAGCCGTTTGTGATCTCGTTGTCGAGGTTGAGCACAGCTTTGGAAAACGCGTTTTGGTGAAGAATAATATTCTTTTTGCTGTCGATGTATTCCTGCATATCCTTGTGGATGTCAAGATGGTTCGGCGCGAGGTTTGTAACCACGGCGACGTCGGGACTTTTGCGCATGGAGATAAGCTGGAAGCTGGAAAGCTCGACCACTGCGCAGTCTTCGGGCTTGACTGATTCTATCTCGGGCAAAAGCGGTTTGCCGATGTTTCCGCCCAAATGAACGGTTTTGCCTGCTGCTTTTAAAAACTCCGAGATGATGGTAGTGGTAGTCGTTTTTCCGTCAGAGCCCGTGACCGCGATTATTTTGCACGGGCAGAGGTCAAAGAACACCTCCATTTCGGAGGTGAGCGTCTTGCCTTCGTTGCGCAGACGCGTAAGCTCTTCCTTATAGAACGGAGTACCGGGACTGCGGAAAACAATGTCCGCGTCGATATTGCTGAGGTAGTCGTCGCCGAGCTTTAGCTCTGCGCCGTAAGCCTTAGCCTTTGCGCCGTTCTCACCCAATTCGTCATAGCTTTTGCGGTCGCAGGCGATCACCGCCGCACCCTTTTGCGCAAACTGCTCTATCAGCGGCAAATTACTGGTGCCGATTCCGATAAACGCCACACGTTTACCCTTGACGCTGTTGAAAAACTCACTGACTGTTGTATTCATAAGTATCCCTCTTACTCAAAATAGATTCAAAACTATAATACATTATACTGTTTTTTACATAGGAATGCAATAAGCTTGCGATAATTTCTCGTGTGAATCTGATTTGGTAATCAATTTGTAACTATTTGATATGCTGTGATAAGATAGGGTGCAGCAGTGAATGATCATTATGAAAACTTTATCACAAACGCAAAGAGCACGCGTTGCGCGTGCCCTTTGCGTTAGGAGATTATTATGAAAAAAAGCGGATGTCGGTTTTACAGTGCGCGTTCATCAAGCGCCGGAATGAGGACAGCTATTTCCAGATTGCCGTTGCGGCATCTGAGCTCGTCGATAAACTTTTGGATATCGTCCTCCTGCTTGATCTCTACGCGGTAGATCAGCTTATAGAGACTGCCCATGTTGGTGGTTTTTACGTTTTGCAGCTTTGCGCTCTTGGTGTATTGTGCAAACAAATCGTCAAACTCATGCGCGTAGTTGAGCGATTCGGGTATCGTGATCCTCAGCTCGCGGGTCAAATCGTCTTTCTCTTTGATATTCACAAAGTTGGAAAGTATTATGACTGCACATATTATGATAACAAACAGCGCTGCCAGAGCTACATAACCGACTGCGGTAGCCAAACCTGCCGCCATAGCCAAAAAGATAGCTACGATTTCTTTCGCGGAACCGGGAGCGCTTCTGAAACGAACCAGAGAAAAAGCTCCCATTACAGCTACGGCAGTACCTACGCTTCCGTTTACCAGCATGATAACGGTTTGTACGATCGGCGGAAGCAGCAGCAGCGACAGCATAAAGCTTTTGGTTTGTCGGCTGCGGAAGCCCGTTGCCCATGCTATCACCGCGCCGAGAGCGAGTGAAACCAGAGTACAGATCAAATAGGCGGATATTGTGAACGTTCCCGAAAAAATGGGTGAAAATAAAGTCTCAAGCACAGTTCTTACCTCCTTTATAAAGTGCGTTGTTTTTTCTTTCTTCCGTGATTTGATATGCTGTTCCGTATTTTGAGAAGGAACCGGGGAAAACTCCCAATTTGTCAAGCGTTTCGGTCAGCCAAAGCGGCATAGCCTTTAGCGCCTTGATCTCCATTATGCATAAGCTTCTGTCCAGTATCACCTCGCCGAAGCTGCCCTTTGCCAAGTCCAGCTCCGTATCACGGAACCTTACGTTGCGGTCAAAGGTGATCCTCAGCTGTCTGTCGGTATTGCTGTAATACGCGGTGCGGTCATAGGCGATAAACATCTTAGGTTTAAGTCCTCTGTAGTATTTCATCGTCCAGTCGATCTCCCTCATGATCTGAGAATCGTCGGGCAATACTCCGTGATCGATATAGTTCATTGCCGAGTCGTAAGTCAGGGTTCGGCGGCGCTTGTAAACTACTCCGTTATATTTCTTTTTCAGTTCCAAAAAAACATTGCTGTCATGCTTTGGAGTTGAGTAGCTGCGAAGTCTGAGCTTTTCTTTATAAATAGGTTTTTCAACGGAGCTGCGGATCATTTGAAAGTTATCGGTGTCAAAATACAGACTGCAAATCGTGCTCTCACCGTATTCGTCTTCCGAAATGTGTTCCCGGATGGCGCTGATCAGCTTGCTGCGCTGACTCAGGGTGAGTATATATTTTTTCTCGGTTCTTTCAAAAACTGTCTGGATATTCATGAAAACGCCTCCTTGTTGTTTGCTATGGCTGTATGATAAAGGATAAAGCTTAAAAAACGCTTAAATACCGAAAAAAATAATAATTTTATTCTTTAAGGAATATTTAAGCCTTGTCCCTTAATATAAAACATGTTAAAATGAAATATAAAATATTTATCGGAAAGAAGGCTTGAATATGCAGATACTGATAGTTGAAGATGAAAAAAGACTTGCCAACGCGTTAAAGCAAATACTGCTGGAACAAAAATATATGGCTGACGTAGTTTATGACGGCAGCGAAGGCTTGGAATACGCCATGAGCGGAATTTATGATTTGATCATTCTTGACGTGATGCTGCCATACAAGGACGGTTTTCAGGTCGCATATGAGCTGAGGGAGAACAAAATCGCTACTCCTATCTTAATGCTGACTGCCAAGGATACTATCCCCGACAAGGTGAGCGGTCTCAACAGCGGAGCCGACGATTATATGACAAAGCCTTTTGCACCAGAGGAGCTTTTGGCGCGTATCAAAGCGCTGACAAGGCGCAGGGGAGAGGTCATGCTTGACGAAACGGGCTTCGGTGATTTTCAGTTCAATGCTTCAACAAGCGTCCTTTCTAAAGGCTCCAAATCGGTTCATCTGAATTTTAAGGAAGCCGCGATTTTGAAGCTTTTTCTTGCTAATCCTGAGGCGATACATTCCAAAGAAAACATCATAGTCAAGGTTTGGGGCTATGATTCCGATGCGGGCAGCAATAACGTTGAGGCTTACATATCATTTTTAAGAAGAAAGCTGCACTTTATTCAATCCTCAGCCGAGATCAAAGCGATTAAAAAAATGGGTTACCGACTGGAGATAAAGCAATGATAAAACGCCTTAGAAGAAATATTATTCTTGTAAATATGCTGATGGTAGGAACTGTTATACTGGCGATTTTTACCGTTGTATGTCTCAACAGCTACCGAACCTCATGCGATAATCTGCTTCGGAGCATGACCGATACGATAAGGCGCAGCAACCGTTTTGAGGAAAACAAAGAGAAGCGCGAAAACGTGCTTGACAATAACCGCGAAAAAAAATTCGACGCGCCGATGCAGCTATCCGATTATGTGATAGTACGGCTTGATT
This sequence comes from uncultured Ruminococcus sp., assembly GCA_902790475.1. GTDB lineage: Bacteria > Bacillota > Clostridia > Oscillospirales > Acutalibacteraceae > Ruminococcoides. Next base: position 49,885 of record CADASG010000004.1, read on the forward strand.
CGGACGGGAACATAACCGAAAAGACCGAAAACAACCTGACGATCGAGGATGACAGTCTGAAAGAATACGTGTCGGCAGCGTTATCCGACGGCGGCAAGGAGGGTCAGCTGACCGATTTCGGACTGATGTATGTGCGCGACGATTTTCAAGCGGAAAACAAGCTTATCTTTGCCGAAACAGCCAGCATCTACACGGCGCTGAGAAATACCGTTTTGATATGTCTGCTGCTGTTTTTCGGAAGCATGATAATTATTTTGCTGATCAGCCTGTGGCTGTCGGGGTTCTCGGTAAAGCCCGTCAAAAAAGCATGGCAGCAGCAAAAGCAGTTCGTTGCGGACGCCTCGCACGAATTAAAAACGCCGCTTACGGTCATTTTGGCAAACAACAGTATAATGATGTCGCACAAAAACAACCGCGTCAGCGACGAGGAGCAGTGGCTAGAGAGCACTCAGGAAGAAGCGCAGCATATGAAGCAGCTTATTGACCAAATGCTGTTTTTGGCAAAATCCGACGCAGGCAACAGCAATATCGAATTAAGCGAGGTTGAGCTCAGCGAGATCATCGAAGGTACGGCGCTCAATTTTGAGCCGGTCGCTTTTGAGCGCGGAGTGATGATCGAAACGATGCTGGATGAGGATGTCAGACTTAACGGAAACTCCATGCAGCTAAAGCAGCTTGCGCATATTCTGATAGATAATGCCGTTAAGTATTCCGCAGACAACAGCACGGTCACCATAACGCTGCGCAAAAGCTCGGACTCCGCGGTTCTGGCTGTAAATAACCGCGGCAATGTGATAGCTAAGAGCGATCTGGAGCACATTTTCGACCGCTTTTACCGCGCCGAAAAATCGCGCACCACAAAGGGCTACGGTCTGGGACTTTCGATCGCTCAGAACATCGTACAGAGCATGAACGGCAAGCTGACCGCCGAAAGCAACGAGGAAAAAGGCACGACCTTTACCGCGCAGTTCAAATGTATCAGCAAAAAATAGCGTATAAAGAGGGCGCCTCTAAACAGCAGAATTTAGAGGCGCCCTGATTTATTGTCAAAGCTATCACGGCAGGGGATTGTTAGAGGTTCCCGTTAATCAGTGGTACCTTAAAATATGCACTCGTTATTTGATCCGTCGGGATGGATCCTGTACAGCTTGTTCGCTCCCGTACTGTAATACAGCCACTCTTCATCAAAGATATAAAGCTTGTCTGCGTCTTTTGCGGCATGTAAAGCGGTGGGCTTATCCGAGTCATCGCTGAAAGCGTATAATTCGTCTTTAAGCTGTCCGATTTCTCCGTACTCACCGTAGTAGCTTTCCGTCGTTACGTTTACGTAAACCTTGTCGCCGTATCCGTTTATCGTAAGAGAACAGTCGTCGATATCCATAAGCTTTTCAAGCTTATCTGTTTTGATATCGTAGCGGTAGATCAAGGTTTTGCTTGCGTGTCCTATATCCTGAAGCATAGCGTCGTGTTCGATGATTTTCTTCGGGTAATGATCTTCGAGCATTTCAAGCTTTTCCACAAACAGATACACCTTGTTGTCGGTGACAAAGAAATCAAACAGGGCGCAGTTCTTTTTCGGAAGCTCCTTGTCAAGACAGGAAAAGTCAATGCAGCCCTCCGTTTTTCTTTCCTTTAAATTGTACTTGTAAAGCTTTCGTATACCACAGTCATAAAAATCCGCTTCAAAATCATTTGGAACAGATTTTTGGTTTTCATAACCGTATTCCGAAAAATCGCGTTCCAAAGAATAATACATGATATCGCCGCAAAAATCCTCGGGATAATAATTTTCGCCGCAAAGCTCCTTTGAAGCCGCTACATCAATTGTTTTATCGTCAACATAATGATAGATATCAGAATATATTATATCTCCGGAGCCTGTATCCATATAATAATATAGCTCGCCTCCCGTAACAAAAACAGAAGAAGGCTTTTCGCCGTCCTTCATGGGCGGATCGAGAAAAGGTTCAAATATGCCGTTTAGATAATTCAAGCTGCAAATCGCTCCGTTGTCAACGTCGACCATCCTTCCGCGATAGACATAAGGGGAGAAAGGTACATACGGCGTAATGCTCAGTTCTGCTGTGTATACCCGGCGAGTAATGCCGCTGTCGATTTGATAGATGCCGCTGAACAAAAAATGATTGTAGGCTTCAAAGAACAGCTTGTCATCTCCGCCGACTGCGTTGGCGTTATATTCGTTCCTCACGTCGTTTCGGTAAGAGTTATCCACTGATGTAGAGATTTTCTTTAAAGAAGGCCGAGGAAAGCCCGATATACAAAAACAAACCGCCGCGCCGATCAATAAGACTGCAATACTGATGATGATTATTATGCGCTTGCTTTTTTTGCCTGATTTCATAGGATCATCTCCGGGTTTTATTGATAATCCTATAATATCATGTTATGCTGCGGAAATCAATAAAGTGGTTAAATCTACACGTTTTTTGGTAAAATCGGTAGGTAAAATCGGTAGATAATAAAAGGCTGTATCAAACCGGGAAAGGTTTTGATACAGCCTTTTAAATAGCAGAGATCTTAGTGAGAAAAACTTATCCCGCGTTTAGCCAGGTTCCGTTAGAGTATATCGCGCTCAGGTAAGGAATGTTCACTAAATCCTGTTGTACCAGTTTAGTTGAGCCGTTCAGGAAGATACAGCAGTTATATTCCTTCGGACAGGTGTATTTGTAAATATTGCTTCCGTCGTTAGTCATCTGCGTTCCGGGCCAAGCGACCATACAATCGTTCGTTCCGTATTTCCACACATAAATACAGGGATTTGAAGCGTTGAAATAGTTGTTGTCAAGGTAGATCGTTCTGTAATTCGCGGGGTCTTCCTCAACGACGTTCACGTATTCTCCGCAGTGGTTTCCGCTTACCGTCATATGAGCGACAAACTTTTGAATGAGCGTTGCGTCAGATACACTGACCGAATTGCTGCTGTTGACGTCCGCGGCTTTCAGAGAGTCACCGGTAAGCGTTGTGATAGAGGAGCTGTGACGCTGGATCTCGGTGGCGTCTCTGATGTCGATAACGCCGTCAAGGTTTACGTCACCGATAAGTACACGCTGAGGAGCGGTAAAGCTGCTCCAATCCGTGAGGTTGGTGAGCATCATGTCGGAGCCGTTTATCTCAAGTCCTTTGGCGCCCGACGCAGGGTACTGCGACGAGCCGTTGTTGAAGATCGCCAGTCCGTTTTCCGCAAGCTCGTCGGGAACCTCATAAACGTAGTAGCCTGTTGAGTTATCGTACTCCATCGCCTCGCCCGGCCATGAGTGGTTGCATGTTACGGGGCTTGTTGACTCGTCATAGACATAAACGTTAACGTTGCTCCAGTTGTAACGGGAGTTGTCAAAGTAGATCCTTGTTACCGCGGCAGGATCCTTCTTTTTGTAGGTGAAGGTTTTTTCAACGGTTTCCTCGGAGTTTGTCGCGGTCATAGTCACGTTAAAGGTCGTGCCTACCGCGATCCCGTCGCCGATCTCAAATGTCTGACCGTTGACTACTCTGAACTGTGTTCCGCCGTTTATGCTGACCATCGCGTAGTCTGCTCCGCGCAGTGAAACGGTCACGGTCTGGCTGTCATAGAATGCAGGCTTGCCGCCTTTGAGCGACATTGAAATCGTGGGAACGGGTCCCGAAATCAGGATAACTCCCTGAGCACCCGAGTTAAAGGTCACTCTGCCGTTTTGAACCACAGCCGTTATGCCGTTATACTCGTTTGTCAAGGTCGCGCCGTTGTTGAATACAGAGGAAACATCAATCGTGATGTTGGTGTTTACGGGAGCGCCCACTGTGCATACAACGTTGTCGCAGGTCACGCCGTCGTCATAGGTTCTCGAGAAGGTGTAGCCTGTAGAGCTGTTGTAAGCTGAGATCTGATTGTGAGCGCCTGCGCCAACCGCAACGTGATTTGAGCGGAATTTGCCTACCTTCCGCCAGTGCTGAAGCACGCTTTGGTTGATGCTGCTCCAGTTCATGTCGCTTCTCAGCGAATGACCGCTGCCGCCGTTGCCGTCAAAGTCCATGTTGGATACAAGTCCGCGGTTCGTTTCGTCGCCGTAGAAGATCTGGACGCCGCCGGGCAGCAGCATCAGTGACGTACCCTGATAGTAAAGGTCGTTGCTTCTCGCGAGGTTTGAGTCGTGCGAGGAAATATAGGTGAGCATATTGAAGTCAAGGTCGGTGTTAATGCTGTTTGCGTAGTTCTGATAAATGCCGTTGAGACTGCTTACTCCGTCAATGCTTCTGCCTGAGAACGAGAAGTTGATCATCGAGTCAAAGCCGCCTGATGTAAAGTAGCCGTCCTTATTCAGACCGTGACCCCAGCTTTCGCCGGTCATCCAGAAGTCCTCATCCCAGTCCGCGCCGGGGGAGGTGGGGTGGTTTGTTCTCCATGTGTTGAGAGCGGTTACGCACTTGGTTTTGAGCTTGTTCCAGGAGGAAAGCTCAACGTGCTTTGCGGTGTCGCAGCGGAAGCCGTCAACGCCGTATTCCTCAACCCATTCCGAAAGCCATGTCGTGAGGTAGTCGGAAACGGTTCCCAAACCGTTGTACTTCGCCATTTTTTGGTTATAGGTTCCCTCGCTTTGCCATTTTGTTTTCAAAATCTGAGGGACAGAGACATTGGTCGTAGATTCGGTGCGGAAGTCGGGCAGGCTCGCAAGACACTGAGTCAGTTCGCTGCCGTTGTTTTCCGTATAGCCCGAAAGTCCCGCTCTTATCCAGTCGGGTCCCCACCATCTGCCCCAGGAGGTTGCAGATGAAGATGAATTGTAATCAATATAGCTGTTGATGCTGCCGACGTTGTTTATCCTGTACATATAGGATTCAGCCATAGTGCGGTTGCTGAAAGCTCCGTAGTTGTACTGGATCATGTCCTTGACGTTTGTATAGCCTGCGTGGTTCATAACAACGTCAAGAATAACGCGGATATTATGTGAGTGAGCAGTGTCTACCATGGTCTTGAACTCCTGCTTGGTGCCGAAGTTCGCGTCGGTCTCGGTGTAATCGAGCGCGTAGTAGCCGTGATATGCGTAGTGAGCGAAGCCTGCGCCCGAATCGACGTATCCGTGGATCTGCTCGTAGGGAGCGGAGATCCAAATCGCGTTGACGCCCAAATCGTCGAAGTAGTTTGCGTTGATCTTTTGGGTTATGCCCGCGAAGTCGCCGCCGTGGAAGGTACCGGGATTGGTGTCCCAGCCGCTGATAGGCGAGTTGTTTTGATCAAGGGCTCGTCCGTAGGAGTGGTCGTTTGAGCTGTTGCCGTTGTAAAAACGGTCAGTCAGCAGGAAATAAACATTCGCATTGTCCCACGAAAAATCATCGGGAGACTCAACGGTTCGTTCGGTTCCTACCGGCTCCGCCGCTTCTGCCGCTCCAGCAGTGAAGCCTGAAACTGACATTGAAGCGATCATAGCCAGACTCAGCGCGGCGGAGATAATTTTCTTTTTCATTTGAATCATCCTTTCATAAATTATTGCGGTTTTTTACGGGTTGCGCCGTACCCATTGAGTGCATTTTGATTCATAATAATTATAACATAAATTCACCGAAATTTCAATACAAAATTGTTTTGTTTTGTTGATATTCGGTATCAATATAAATAAGCCGCCGTGAAAATATACGGCGGCTTATTTGATATAAACGGTTTATTGCTGCTGTTTGTTTGCTTTTGTTTTTTTGAAGCATGCTTTGTCGAACGACGGGTTGAATGCGTAGAAATTCTTTTCGTTAAGATTATCCGTCAGCAGACGTAAGTTTTCGCCGAAGCGCTGATAATGGACGACCTCTCGCTCCCTCAAAAAGCGAATGACGTCCTTAACGTCGTAGTCGTCGCAGTAACGAAGAATATTATCATAGGTAGTCCGCGCTTTTTGTTCGGCGGCGAGATTTTCGTGCAGATCGGTTATGGGGTCGCCCTTGCTTTGGATATAGGCGGCGGTGAACGGAACACCCTCGGCGGAAGCAGGATAGATACCCATTGTGTGATCCACAAAGTAGCCGTCCAGCCCTGCCTTCTTTATATCCTCGGGCGTTTGGTTTTTGGTCAGCTGATAGATGATAGCTCCCACCATCTCAAGATGCCCCAATTCCTCGGTTCCGATATCTGTCAGCGTGGCTTTCAGTTCGGGCATGGGCATGGTGTAACGCTGGCTCAGGTAGCGCAGCGACGCGCCGAGCTCTCCGTCGGGACCGCCGTATTGAGAGGCGATTATCTTGGCAAGCTTAGGATTGGGATTCTTTATATTTATAGGGTATTGCAGCTTTTTTTCATATACAAACATCAGTTGTTCTCCTCGCTTTCCCAAGGCCACGGTCCGGTGATCCAGCTCCAGTTATTTCCCTGCGTAACGGTTTTCTGCAACGGTTCGAACTCCTCCTCATATTCCTGCTTTATCTTTTCTGCTTTTAGTTTATACAAATTCATTTTTTCAAGAGTCGCGGAGTCGTTGGGGTGAGAGTCCAAAAAGAGCTGCAAATCAAGCACGGCGAACTGATAGGTTGACAGTTTTTTGAGCAGCATTTCACGTTTTGTCATTTGTATCACCGCATTTGCCGCCGTAAAAAGGTTTGTTTAACATCGGATACATGGTGCCTGTCGCAAACCCCTGATCGGGAGAGTAAGTTTCCGTTGCCAAAGCCTGATAAGGCACATACGCCATTGCGAAGGGCGTTTCTTTAGGAAATTTTTCCAGTCCGTATTGCTGAGTTATTATTTCATTCAGCTTCAATTCAATTCTCCTTTCATAATTGAGCGCTGCTCAGTATTACTATATGAAAGGTATTATCAAGTGTTACGGATCGCCGAAAAAAGAAAAGCAATACCGCGCGCCGAAACGGAGCGGTATTGCCTATACAATTAAGATTTGAGGTGAAGCGTCCTGTCGGAGCCATTGCAAAATTCGCAGCATATCTTCCTGAGACACACCTACGCAGCCGTGGGTCGGCTGCGTGCTGACGTGCATAAAAAACGCTGAGCCCATGCCGGGTGCGGCCGGGTTCATGTTGTAGTCAAACACAAAACCGCAGTTGTAATTGTCCGGGAAATCGATCATGTGTTCCGCGGATTCCCAGTCCTTATCTTCGGGATTTTCGACGCGTTGATTGTAATACCGCGAATTCGGGTCGTCTACCCAGTAGGTGTCGTCGGTTATCTGAAAATAATCGAGTCCGGTGTCGATGGATCCGTCAAATCCGAAGGCGGTCGGTATTCCGAACAGCCCCATCGGAGTGACGCTCACACCTTCGCTTGCTTCTCCGACGCCTTCCGAACCGACAAAGGCGCTGATTTCCTCAAAGCCGTCCGCAGCTTGCCAAGAATCTCCGTTCTTTTGATAAAGCCTGACGGTTGCATTCGAGCTTCCGTTTTGTGAGGAATCCACCAGAATCAACTGCGTGCCGTACAAAGCGGAGCTGTTAGCGCCGATCAGCGACAGGGCGTTTTGAAGCGGTTGGGGAAGAGGCTTGTCCAAAGCTTCCGTCTGCTCCTCGGTGAAAGCTTCTGCCTGTTCATCTTCGGGCGGTTCTGTTTCCCCGGTAATAGTACTTGCTACGTCAGATCCCTTTGATTCAGCCGTACTGTCATTTGCCGTCAAGGAGGTGACCTGTATTTGTTGTGATGCGGTTGACGGGACAGTGTTTGCAAAAGCGGTATGGTTTTCGTTTCTGTGAAAGGATATCACGAGCACCACTGCAATGACCGTCGCAGCTAAAGCCGCAGCGGAAACCGCGGCGGCTATAGTGATCCTTTTATCCTTGATTTCAGCATGTCGATGTGACATAATTACCTCTTGATTTGTACGAAATAATAGGGGCAACCTCAAAAGACAGTATTCTATCATTGGATATTATTCTAATTTGGAATAATATCTTAATATCTGCAAATTGGTTAATATCCTTCAGTGTAATCATTCTATTCCGCTTGTACTCGCAGATAATTTGCGCATTGATGTAATGAGAACTGACGTGTCTGTTATCGAAAAAACCATAATGTTTTTTTGAATTAACTACAATCTTTGCATGGTTCTTGTAACTGCAGCGAGTTCGTTACTGTTCTGTATTTTTTTGGAATGCCTTTTTAAGTGAAGAACATAATTTTACCAGTTTACAAATAATTGAATTATGATGGAGCTATTATACCAAATCTCATATTTCTATGGCGGATTCTTTAGTGGTGCCTTTTTAGTTAAGCAATGTTTGCAACCATGGCAGTACTGTAGGAAGTATAGTAGTTACAACAAATACTAAAATTTCACTTAAATCAATATTTAATAGTGATTTTTGTTTTTTATCTGAAATTATAGATTCAGAATAATAATTTGTGATATAATATCTTGCGATGTATATACTGCTAAAAAAGAGCTGCAAGAAACATTGCTATTATCAGAATTATTCCTCCAGAATATCCTGCTAAAGCGAATTCTACATTATATTTTGTAGTTGCACGATAATCCGAGAGAAACGCTGTTGCTACTGAAATCATTGAATAAATGCCAAAGAAAACACAAAGCGTACAGCTGCTTTTCAAAATATTAAAAATATCTTTTGTTTTTTCTGTATCTTTCGTTGTTACTCCTTTTTTTCGATATGAACAAATCGTAAACATGTATATAATTATTGAAATAAAAAAGTGTACTGACATTGACAGAACAAAACAGATTAATAATCCATAGTACCATATTCCAACTCCAACGAGTGAATACCAGTATACTATATTTTGCGATTCCGAGACATGATAAGCATTTGTAATGAAAAATATACCAGATGCAAATCCAATTATTATTGAACCAATTAACGTCCATACTCGTAATAGTTGAACCGTTTTTTGTAATTTTTTATAATTATTTACTCTTATGTTCTCAAATTCTCTCATTCTTCCGCCTATATAACTTAAGAATTTTCCAGATGCAAAATAAATAAAAAACAATTGATAAACTAAAACAAAAGAATTAGTCAAATCGTCAAAAATTCCAAAATATTTTACATTTTTTTGGATTTGCGTATTGTTTAGTTCATGAATAATTGCATCGCTATTCAATAATATAATAATAAAAATAGCCAAAAGAATAAAAGGAATAAAAATATAGATCATTCTTCTACATGTTCCTTTGTCGTGCCAAAGCCAATTATATAAAGTATTACCATAAAACATTTTGTTACCTCTTTCATTGTTTTTTTAGTTTTTTATTATTATCTTTTTTCAAATTCAAAAAAAGATAAAATATCGTTTGAAATATCACATTGAAGAATTAAGACGTTTTTCTTCTACTTAAGAATACAGCGCAAATGTGTAATCTGTTTTGTTTTTTATCAATTCTTTCGCTTTTCTCTGGGTTTAATTTGTTTGTTTTCCTTGCAAATGTTTCTCTGACAAGGTGAAACGACAAATGATGTGTCAATGATAGTTGTAGAATGTGTGATGATAATGTTCTTTTCTAACTCCTTTCTATAGACGATAAATAACTGTTTTTATTATGCCAGTTTTTTGTAAGGGCTTTTATGATAAAGCCAAATATCTTTTTTAGGCACTCTATCTCCAAGCGACAGTACAAGAAAACGCATAAAACTCATATGGCTATTGATCAGGCATTATGTTTGTGCAACCGATAGGATTCAACCATTTCTGCAAATAGATTCATTTGTCATTATCACTATCGCTTTCTGATGGTTATCCAATATCATATTATCTATTTTTGTAAGTTTTTTAGGTTATCTATATATCACTTTTTGTTTTTCAGTTTCGTGACTGCGAGGGCGGTCACTCCGCCGACTGCCGCTATTACTGCCAGACTTTTTACTATGGCTTTTCTTACGAAGGGCACGTTATAGTCAAGCGTGGAGTAGGAGGGATTGATCATGTAGGGAAGCAGCGGCATAAGGAGCTTGCGGCTGCGGCTTAGAATATCATGCTCGATATGCGGCTGCTTGGAAAGAACCATTGAAGCGCGGCTTTGTGACTGATAAGGTTCCCAGTCCAAGCCTTTTGCGGCAGGCTTGCCGCTGCGCGCAAAGCTTGTCCACAGCTCCATGACTGTATCGGACAGCGCTTCGTCGGCAGGCTGACCCGTATAAAGAGTTTCTTCTGTATTTCCGAAAACATATGCGAGCTCCACCGCGTGACACGCCTTGCGCAGTGGAAGTGCGGATTGGACAGTCCAGTAGTACATATAAACGCTGCCGCCGTTTTCAGAATGTCCCTCTGCCTGAGCAACGGCAGGAAGGCGGAACATCATTTCGTTATAAAACTGCGCCATCTTCCACATGCTGTGTCCGCTCATGCTTCTGAAAAAGAGCTCCACGCGCATTTTTCCGCTCTTGTTCAGCACCTTCATGTCGTTTTCAAATTTTACCGGGATACTGAAACGGAAAGGAACCAAGCCGCCGATCTCACCTATCCAATAGTTCATCTCGTCCGAGTTTGTGCCTATCAAAATATCAATGTCGGATGTTTCTCCGTTTCTATACGGAAGGTATGGGTCGAAGGGGATCAAACGCCCGTCGCGCTGCGGAAAGTTGTTGTATTCATTGAGCTTTTCATTGAGCGTCATAAGCTCGCTTTCGCTCAGCGCCAGTAAATCATCAACAGCTTTGGCTCGGCTTGCGCGTATCAAGCGCCGTGTGAACTCCTTGCACTCATCCTTTGAAAAGGTCAGGGCAACAGAGCCGCTTTGTGCGATAATTCGGCGAAACAGTCCCTTTGCTTTCGGAATAACAGGCAAAAGCGAAACGCTGCCGCCTCCTGCCGATTCACCGAAAACAGTGACGTTGTAAGGGTTACCGCCGAAATTCGCGATATTTTGTTGTATCCACCGCAGGGCTTCGATCTGGTCAAGCAGACCGAGGTTCGGAGCGTCGGGATAATTTTCTCCTCCCTTTAGGTATGAGAGATCGGTAAAGCCCATCAAGCCGATTCGGTAGGCGACCGTGACCAGAATAATATCAGGGTGCTTTTCGACAAGGTTTTTGCCGTCGTACATCGGGTCGGCAGTGCCGCCCCAGCCGTATGAGCCGCCGTGAAAAAATACCATCACGGGTTTGTCGGCGGTTTTATCGTCGGCACTGTGCCAAATGTTAAGGTAAAGGCAGTCCTCACCCTGCGGATAGTATGACGCCTGCTCGGTTTTCCATTCGGTTTGAATTGGAGATTTTCCGTTGTAGTAAGCTTCAAACACCCTGTCGTCGGGCAAAACCGGCTCGGGAGCCTTCCACCTGAGTTTTCCTACAGGCGGCTTTGCAAAGGGTATCCCTCGGAATACCAAGGTATTTCCCGAGCGGGCTCCTACAAAGGTTCCGTTTACGCATTTCGCGGAAAGCTCTTTGTCATAATCTTCGGTTATTACGCGGTTTTCACCGTAGCTGCTGCGAATAGCAGCTATTGCTTCTGATGTCATTTCTTTCACCGTAAGGTTGTCTATATTGTAATGGTAATGTTGTTTAATTCCATCGTGCTGAGATACTTGATATCCTTTGCCATTCCGCACACCATACGGATACCGATGTTGCGTGTCTTGTCCTCGTTCTCGTGGAGCTTCAGCCACTCTGTGGGGTCAAATTTGGGACAGTTATCTCTCATTCTCAGCATCCATCCGCTGTCAAGACGGATCACGCGCACGTCGATACTGCGCTTTTTGTTACCGTCAAAGCCGAACTGAATGATGTTGTTGCTCAGTTCCTCAACGAACAGTGACAGCATCATGCTTTCCTTGGGAGTCGCGCCCTTTTCTTCACAGAATTCTCCCACCGTGGAGGAAGCCGTCACCACGTCTTCTGCCTTTGTTATTGAAAAGTCAAGCAGATCATCCTCGGAAACACCGAACGGTTCTTTGAGGAATAAATAATTTTTTGCGCAAAAAGGTATACCGCGTTTTTTAACCGCTGCCATGATAATGATCAGAATAAGGTTAAGCGACTCGCCGATCAGGAATGACCACCATACTGCGTCGGTATCAAGCACGCCGAACAGTGCAAGAGCAGGGATCACTATAAACGGAAAGTTTACAAGGAAACAGATGACGTCTGACATAACCATTCGTCTCATTCCCTGCGTATAGTTGATAAAGGCGACGTTCAGACCGTACACAATGATACTGAGCGCGTAGATTCGCAAGCCTCTTGAAGCAAGCTCGACCATCTTTGCGCCGTCCGCAGAGCCGAATGCGCCAGCGATGGGGGCGGCAAATATCAGCAATATCGCACTGAGGATACCGCCGACTACAAGCGTAGTCCTGATCGTAACTTTAATCAGCGATTCGGCGGCTGTTCTGTCCTGCTCGCCCAGGATCATTCCGGCTATCATCGCAGTAGTCATGGCGACGCCGAGCATTGTTGATGAAGTGAAGTTGAACACTGTATTGACTACACCGAGAGCCGCCACAGCCGTACTTGACAGCACGGAAGCAACCATGATCTGATTCAGTACCGTGTTGCGCAGCATGGAGGAAGCGGAACCGATCGCTGAGGAGGAGCCGATCGCGAAAATCTCTCCCAGATCCTTCATTCTTAATCCCTTGAATGAGAATTTGAAAATAATATCCTTTTTTGTGAAATGCAGCAGCATGATCACCAGGGCTGCAAAATAGCTCAGCGAGGTGGTGAGTCCAATGCCGAGCATACCGCCGTGGATCACCAGAGCGTTCACAAGGTCTCCGGCGATATCCAAAAGGGTCATCACCACGACTGCGACGATCACGCGGTTCGGGTCTCCGTCAAGGCGCATGAGCGAATTGAACTCAAACAACAGCAGAACGCAGGGAAAGGAAAAAACCATACCGAGCAGGTAATCGGAGGTGGGGGCGAGAAGATGAGCGGAATTGCCTCTTGCGCCGAGCAGCACTCCGATCGGTTCTCTGAACACCAGCACTCCTGCCATCATAACCGCCGAGATAACTGCCGTAGCGATCATGCACATCGAAAACGCGCGCCTTGCTTTTTGCTTGCTGCCTGCTCCGAGGTGCTGCGCACAGATGATCTGAGCGCCCGTTGCCAGAATTCCGCTGAAAGCGGTGGCAAGGTTGATGATAGGAGTGACCAATCCGTATGCCGCCATGCTGTCGGGACCGAGAAAACGGCCGATAACAATACCGTCGATCACAATGCCGATCATTGTGGCGACCGCCGCCAGAATGATACTGATCACGGAATTGCGGAAAAGTCTGCTTATAATTTTTCCGTTATTCTTCATGGAATCGTCCTCCATAGGTTCGGGATACTGAAGGCAACACCGCACAATTCAAGGCGCACGGCTTGCTTGAATCTTATTCCGTCAGCTTGCCCAAAAAATCTCGGCAAGGCGACAGCCTTACCTCAATTTTCCGCACACCTGAATTATGCGGTATTGCCTGAATAGTCTACGCATGAGTTTGATCAATCCTTATTGTTGTTGCCTGCGATGGTTATGATCAAGTCAAGCACCTTGAGGTACAGCCACAAAATCGTAAAGGAAAGTCCGAACGCCGCCTGCCACTCATATTTTTTCGGCAGCTTGTCGTTTACAACATGGTCGATCGTGTCAAAATCGCAAATAAGGAAAAGAGCTGCAATGATGATAAATCCAATCGAAGCGGCAATTGAGAGTGCAAAATTGTTTTGTATCGTCTTAACAAGCGGCTGAACAGCCGGAATAAACGATCCGATAAAGGTAAATAGGGAAGTAGCGATCATGGTGACAAACAGAGTTGTGATCACCATTTTGAATTTCTTTGTGACACGGACCACTCCCGTTGTGTAAAGGATCGACATAACGGCAATGATCAGCATGGTGATAAGCAGCGCCAGAAAACCGAGGTATTCCAGCTTATATGCGCCCAGAACCTTGAACAGCAAAAAAGAAATGAAGTAGCCTTGGCTCGCGCAGTACAGCGCGCCGGTCACCGGGGTCGTGGAGCGTAAGAAGAAAGCGAGCAGCTGCAGTAAGATACCGGCTAACAGCACCGCTAATAAAACGATTATTTCGGCGTTAGTGACCGAAACCTTGAAGCCTTTGATGTTAAGAACGGATGACTCGCCTTCTGCGAGCATCTTTGCCGTGATCGCCTGAGCTAAAATACCTACTGCGCTGAACAGCAGAAAGAACATGGTTTTAAGTGTGATTCCTCCGTAGGTTGCGCAGTTTGAATCGGCATGTTCATCAACGTTATCAAGCCTGCGCATTATCGGGTTGGATGAAAGAAACGATCGTTTGGTTTTTTGTTTCGTATTGCTTTGCAGTCTGTTCATTTTTTCCTCACTTTACGGTATATCTTGCGGAAACAGCGGAATTTTCAGGGCTTTCTCCGATATTTCCGCACGATGCCGTACCTTTATATGTTCTTATTTTTTCCTTGAAAATACGCCCTTGACGGTTTCAAAGAAATTGCGTTTGCTGTTGTATTTTTTGCGCAGCTCGGCGATGGTTACATCTGTTTGAGAATTGTGAGTAACTAAGCCCTGAGCCGTTTTTACGAAAATATCCTTGAAGCGTTCCATGCTCTCGTCCTCATAGAGGCTTGCGGTGTAGTCGATCATAAGCACCAGACCTTCGGCACCGTCGAGGATCTCCATGTCGAGGACTGTCTGCGACGCAGCCTGATTCTGACGGATGTCTATGGTCTCTATGTCCATTTCCTCAAGACCGCCCATGTCGCGAATATCCTGCTGATAGAGAAGATAAGCCGCCTCGCTGCTGCCGACGCGGTTGTGGATATCTACATAGGGGTAGCAGCTGTGCTCAATGCCCTTCTGTACCTGATCATGAACGTCCGCAAACAGCTCGCGCAGAGTCATCTCGTCTTTAAGCCGCACTCCTACGGGAAGCTCGCGGAACAGCAGACCGACTGAGTTCATAGCGGTCAGATCTTCGCGGCCGTTGTATATCCAGCACAGCTTAATGTCGTTCTTTTTGTTGTAGATCGAAATGGAGAGAGCGGCGACAGCGATAAAGAACTCGTTGCGGCTGATTTTGTAATGCCGTTCCATCGCCTTCATCTGCGGCTGCTCGATACCGATCGGCGCGAACAGCTCGCCCATCTCGTTTTCGCGCGATTCGTGGTCGGTTTCGGGATAACTTGACCACTCCACTCCGTCAAGACGGTTTTCAAAATACTGTCTGCTTTCCTCGTAAAATTCGGTCTGAGTCTCGTTCTCGCGGTTTTGCAGTATCAAATAATACAGATCGGGGTCGGGCTGCATCCCCATGTACGCCTTTCCCACGTTTTGCATAAACACCTTTAGCGAGGTGCCGTCAAAAATCGTGTGGTGAACGTCAAAGAAAATATAGCCGTGTTTTTCGGTTTCAAAGACGCGGCAGCGGTGCAGACAGCCTCCGATGATCTTAAACGGCCGCACCAGCGCGTCCTTGATATCGGCAAACTCGAACTCGCTGATTTTCTCTACACGGATATCGCTCAGCACCTCGGGGGTGTACCGCTGGATGATATCTCCGTCCTGATTGAAATGAAAGGTCGTAAGCAGCGCCGAGTGGTTGCGGATCGCGGTGCGCATCGCGTCAGCCATTTTCTGCATATCGAATCTTTCCTTGTCGATACGCATCATGGTAAAGAGGTTATACATCGTTGATTTCGGGGTATAGAGCTGATAGTCAACCATGTAAAGCTGCTCAACCGTCAGCGGATGATCGGTCTCCATTGCGCGTGCGTTTTTTATTTCGGGCGATTCTCCGTCGTCGGAGAGGTTTTTCTCATACAGCTCCGCGATCTTCTTCGGTGTTCTTCCGCGGAATATCTCGCTTGCATTCAGTCCGGGCAGACCGCTTTCGGTGATAACGCGAATGGAACCGAGAGAATCTCCGCCAAGCTCATAGAAATCGTCGTTGATACCGAACTGCTCCAGCTTCAAAACGGCAGCCATTGCGTCGCATAGCTTTTGCTGTATCTCGTTCTCGGGAGCGGCATAATCGGTTTTGAAATCGGAAGCGTCGGGCTTAGGCAGTGCTTTCCTGTCCATTTTGCCGTTTCTGTTTAGAGGTACCTTGTCGATCTTGATATAGTAAGACGGTATCATATAGTAGGGCAGACGCTTTGAAAGCGACTCGCGCAGTTGATCACTGTCTACTTCTATGTCAGCGGTGTAGTAAGCGCAGAGGAAGCTCTTTCCGTTTTCCTCAAAGCCGCGCGCCGCTACCCAGTCAACTCCGAGCACCTGTTTTACGGAGGCTTCTATCTCGGCAGGTTCAATGCGGTTGCCGTTGATCTTTATCATATCGCCTGAGCGTCCGAGAAGCACATAGTTGCCGTTTTCGTCAATGCGCGCCAGATCGCCGGTGCGGTACATGCCGCCGCCAAACGCCCTTTCGGTCTCCTCGGGGAGATTGATATATCCGCGCACAAACGGGTTTTCAAAGCAAAGCTCGCCGATCTCGCCGTTCTGTGCTTCCTCACCGTCCTCGTTTATCAGGCTGATTTTTGTTTCTATTTCGGGCTTTCCGATAGGACAGGTCTCGTATGGCTTGTCGATTTTATACACTCCCACGGCAAAGCCGCTTTCGCTTGCTGCATAGATATTTATGAGGTCAACGTTTTTCAGATAAACATTATTCGCAGGTTCGCTTCCCACAAAAAGCATTCTCAAAAAAGGACCTGTTTGGTTTCCGAGCATACGCACATAGGAAGGTGTTAGGAAGGTGATCGTGATTCGCTTTTCAACAAAAAACATTTTCAGCGACATGGGATTTTTGATCGTAGCGTAGCTGACAATAAAGATTTTGCCGCAGCAGATGCTCAGCGCTTCCAGAATGACGATAACGGAAGCCACAAAATTCATGGGAGCGAGCAGCGCAAGTCTGTCCTTTCCGTTAAAGGGATTTTCTCCGTTGAGCCTCACCGATTTGATGGCTCTTTCGATATTGCCGTATTCATGAAGCACGCCCTTTGGATTTCCCGTGGTACCCGAGGTATATATGGCATAAGCTGCGTCATGTTCGTCTGCGAGCCAGTAACCTTTTATGGCTGTGGTCGCCATGATTTTCTCCCAGTTGGCGGCGCTCAGCTCTTCCTTGCAGCCGCAGTCCTTTCGTATGTATTCAATACGTTCGGGAGCGTATGTATCCTCAACCAGCGCCCATGCCGCGCCCGCTTTCCATACTCCGATCATAGCGATGACCGGCATAACTCCGCGCGGCAGGTTTATGAGAACAAAGTCCTCTTTGCCTATCCCTTTATTGCTCAGATATGCGTAGACCCTTCCGCTGAGCTCGTCAAGCTGAGCGTAAGTGATACCCTTGGTGTGGGCTTCGTCAAAAAGGATCGCCGCGTTAGGCTTTTCCTTGGAGTACCGGTCAAGCAATTCGAGAATATTCATAATCACTCACCTTTATTGTAAGTCAGTATTTCATCAAAACCCGTCACCTCAAACACATCGGTGACGACCTCGCTGACGTTGATCAGCCGCATCTCGCCCTGATTCATCATCACCTTTTGCAGCGACAGCAGAACCCTGAGTCCTGCGGAAGAAACGTAATTGACGTCTTTAAAGTCCAGCACCAGCTTTGTGATCCCGTCTAAATTGGGCTTAACACCTGCTTCCAGCTCAGGCGCAGTAACGGTGTCTATCCGTCCGCTGATCGTAACATTCAGTTTGTTTCCCTCTTTTTTTCTTTTGATATTCATTTCCTGTTCTCCTTTGCCTTTGTTTTTTCAATGTTTTTCTTTATTTTTAAAATATTTTTTCCGTCCTTGTAGGTGTACTCAACCATCGTCATGGTTTTCTTTACGAGGAAGATCCCCAGACCGCCTTCTTTTCGTTCCTGCGCCGAAAGCTTTATGTCGGGTTCAGCCTGTTCCAGCGGATTAAAGGGCTTTCCGTTGTCAATAAAGGATATCACGACCGCGAGAGGGGATTCCTCCACTTCAAAGCAGACGGTCGCTTTTCCGACGTCGGGACTGTAGGCGTACCGGGCGATATTACCGAACAGCTCGTCGATCGCGATAGTTATCTGGATCTGAGCCTTCAAAGGGCAGTCAAGCCGTTCCAGCTCCGCCGTGATAAAATCCGTTACAGGTTCAATGTTTTCCACTGCCGCTTCAATAGTTAATTCTTTCATATCTCTTTACCTCTGTAATGAATACACAACATTGTCAAATCGTCAAACTGCGGCTGATCCTGAACAAACCTTTGAACGTCCGCGGAAACCGCTTCAAGAAGCTGCTGCGGCGCTGCGTCCTTGTTTTTGTTCAGCGTTGCGAGAAACCTGTTGTAGCCGTACTGTGACTGCGACCTGTCCTCCGCTTCGGGAACGCCGTCGGTATACACGAAGATTTTTGTTCCGGGTTCAAGCGTGGTCTGTGTTTCCCTGTAGCTTATCCCTTTGATCCCTCCGACTACAAAGCTGTGCTTGCTTTTATGAAGCTCAAAATCTCCGCCGGCGGTTTTTATGATCGGATATTCGTGACCCGCGTTAGCGGTTGTCAGGGTACCGTCGCTCAAATCGAGAATCCCCAGCCATACGGTGACAAACATCTCCTGCTGGTTATTCTCGCAAATCTGATTGTTAATTGTTTTCAGTACCTCGCCCGGGCTTTTTCCTGTCATGATGCAGTTTTTGATAAGGATTTTAGAAGCCATCATGAAGAGCGCCGCAGGGATCCCCTTTCCGGAAACATCGGCTATTACCAGCGCAAGTCGGTTTTCATCGACCATGAAGAAATCATAAAAATCTCCGCCGACCTCTTTTGCGGGATCCATTGACGCGTAGAGGTCAAACTCTTTGCGTTCAGGCATAAACGGAAATGTATTCGGAAGCATATTCGCCTGTATATTTGTTGCGACGCCGAGCTCCATTTCCGTGGACGCCAGCGCTTTTTCTCGTTCGGCAAACAACACACCGTAAATCAATACGATAGATACAGTCATAGCAGCGTACTGTGTAGACAACCCGAAAATGCCGCCTGTCAAAACCTGGTTGAACAGCGGAATGGTTATAAAGGAGATCGAGACAAACCGTTCTTTTGCGGACGCTTTGGAAAAAGCGATGGCTATGATCACGACTGTCAGCGTGATGCTCATGTAAACATGGCTGACGTCCCACTGGGCTGCACGCCGGTAGATACCGTCCTCGCCGACGCTGAAAAACACGGGGTAGACCAGGTTGAGCATACTCAGCAGCAGAGAGGGGTACAGCATGATCGTAACAAAAAGGTCTGCGATCTGCATGGGCTTGTCGTTGAGCTTAAGCGCCCTGCAAATGTATTTCCAGAACAGATAGATCAACACCATTCCCATGACAAAAAACAGCACGTTGAGAATTCGGTTGAGAATATACAGCGCAGGTATTCCCTGAACAAGCCAGCATGCTTCGTCAATAAACAAAGAAAATGCGTTGGTGGTGAGCAGGGTAACAAAAACGTAAGTGTCGGCGTTGTGTCCTTTTGGATTAAGGATAGCGCTGAAGCACAGCATAGTACACACCGCCATGCAAAAAACGTCGGCTCCAATGGTAAACACACAGTTATTGTCCATGCCGTCAAAGCCTCTGACAAACAGCAGCACGACCGCCGCCGCTGTGAGAAAGCACGAGAAGCCAAAGCAAAGGGGGGCGATCCATTGCTGAGTTGAGAGCCAATCTCTTTGATGATTGATTTTTGAAACAATACCGCTCATATTACAGTTTCTCCTGTTTCTGTTCCGTCAAGCATAGCCCCGGTTTGGTTCAGGTACTTCAAAAATAATATATATTGCGTGATACTCAGCGCTAAATCCAGCGTTCCCGTAATGATAGCGAAAATCTTAGTGTGCATTACAAGGTTAAACAGCCGTATAATAATAGCGTTTATTGCGGAAATGATGTAGAGGAACACAAGGATCTTTAAAAGCTTATCGCCCTTCGCCGCCAGATCCTGCCGCTCAAAGCGCTCGCAAATATTGATCAGTCCTGTTACGGCAAACACCATTACAAACATTTCCACAATGGTTCCCGAAGCCGTGAGTATCGTATACACAGTGCTGTTGGGCACCTGAAAAATCGTACCGATAAATGTCAGTGCTCCTCCGGCAAGCGCGCATATAAGAGCCTTTTTGAATACATCTTCGTCCTTAGATGCGCGATAATAACCCACACAGCCGAGCAAAGAGGTGATCGACAGCATAATAAGCGAGATGATAAAGCAGAATAAAAGACTGATTACTCCAAAAAATGAGGAAGCAAATTCATTCATCGTTTCGGAAATCAGCGAGAGGATTTCCAGCAAAAGCGAGGTTCCTGCGCCGAGAAGTGCGGCGATTATTGCGAAAACCACCGAAGTATAAATAGTTTTGATGCCTTTTTTCGCATTTGAATAATCCATATCTTTCTCCGATAACAAAAATTGTCACTATGTATAAAAATTACTGTTTTTTCATATTGATAATTGTAGCACAATTTTTGCATTATTACAAGGGATATGCAGACTAAAAATGCTAAAAGAAGCGGTTTTCAAGATACCTTCATAAACGGAATTCCGATATATTTCCGTATCGGAATTATAATTTTCGATCATGCGTTATAATAGAAGCAACAATATTCTGAATAGGAATTATAATTATGGGAGAACTAATTAAAATCGCGCTTACGGGCGGTCCCTGTGCAGGAAAAAGCGAAGCTCTTACATATTTAACGCAAACTTTGGAAAAAGAGGGGATAAAGGTCTACACGATCGGGGAATGTGCCACTGCTTTGATAAAAAGCGGAAAAACACCGGAAAAAATGGGGAGCTTTGAGTTTCACAGTCTCTTGTTTTCCACTCAGCTTAAAGCCGAGCAAAGAGCGGAGACAGACGCCGCGCGGCTTGAAACTGATGCGGTAATGATTACAGACAGAGGCTTGCTTGATAACCGAGCCTATGTGTCGGCTGAGGATTTTGCCGCTTACGCGCACACCCTCGGTTTTACCGAAGATAGACTGCGCAGCCGCTACGACGCGGTTTTTCATCTGGTGACGGCGGCAAGCGGAGCGGAAGCATATTATCAGTGCGGCAATAACAGCGCCCGAACGGAGACGGCGGAGCAGGCGCGCGAGCTTGACGAGGCTCTTTTGGCGTTGTGGACAGGAACACCTCATTTGCGTGTGATAGATAACTCCGGCGATTATCAGGCAAAGCTTGACCGCCTGCTTTCGGAAGTATACGCGGTTTTAGGTATCCCCAAGCCGTTGGAGATCGAGCGGAAATTCCTGATAGCCATGCCCGATCTGTCATACCTCGACAGTATAAAGACCTGCCGCCGCGTGCCTATTACTCAGGCGTATTTGACAACAGCTTCGGAAGGCAGATTTCGAGTGCGGAAACGCGGCGACGGGGAAGACGCAGTGTACATAAAAACCGTCAAGCATAAAATAAATGATCTGAAAAGAATAGAGATAGAGAGTTATATTTCCGAAGAAGAATATTATGGCTATCTAAGTAAAAAAGATTCTTTGCAGGGCATAATATCCAAAGACCGATACTGTATTGTATGGCATTCGACATACTACGAGCTTGATGTTTTTCCGTTTTGGACAGACAGGGCGCTTATAGAGATCGAGCTTCTCAGTGAGGAACAGTCCTTTGAATTGCCCGATTTTGTGACTCTTATAAGAGAGGTCACCCACGAAAGAGCGTACCGCAATAAAGCACTTGCACAAATTTACGGAAAAACGAAAACCGTTTAAGCATGAAAAACACAATTATTTTGATGAATTTGGAAAAACCTATTGACATTTTCTGTGATTATGGATATAATAAAAAAGCTGACTTAATAACAGCAATATGCGCCAATAGCTCAGCTGGATAGAGCAACTGCCTTCTAAGCAGTAGGTCAGGGGTTCGAGTCCCTTTTGGCGCGCCAATAACAACGCGCCAAAAGGGACTCGAAGGCGAGCGTTAAAAAAACAATCCTGCGGATTGTTTTTAGCGAGAGCGAAGATGACCTTTTCCGTTCTCTCACGCGGAGTCAAACGAGGTAGTTTTTTAGTAAAAAGCAACTGCTTTTGGCGCGCCAATAACAACGCGCCAAAAGAAACTTGTAGGCAGTTCCTTATGTTCTGTCAATCAAGTTTATTAACCAAAAGCAATTGCTTTTGGCGCGGTTTGTATTTGGTGGGATTAGCGTAGTCGGTTAACGCGTCAGTTTGTGGCACTGAAGACCACCGGTTCGAATCCGGTATCCCACCCCACGACTCATTAGCTCAGTTGGCAGAGCACTTGACTTTTAATCAAGGTGTCCGGAGTTCGAATCTCCGATGGGTCACCAAAGGAAAAGCTCAGTAATAAGCTTTAACGGCTTTTTACCGAGCTTTTCTTTTTGCTTTAACGCGGTTTAAAACGAATCTTTTTCGTGAAATAGTGATTGTTTTTTTGTTGACATTTAACATTACGCATGATAGAATGAACAAAATAGGATATATAAAAACTACAAATAAGCAAGCTTTAGAGCTGATACAGTGTGTGGGATAATCGAACTGCAAAAATCATTTATCGGTTATCTAAAACAGTCACGGTATGAATATGTCAAAGGTGAATGAAATTGTCTAAGATCAATCTGATATGTGCTATAATACTCGTTGCTTTCTCTTTGTTTTTATCAGGCTGCGGAGAAAACAACGATTCTGATTCAAAAGCTTCACAAAGCAGCGCCGGGCAGTCTTTTTCTCAAACGAGTGATGCTTCTTCCGCAACTGATGCTGTTGGAAACGGCGACGCCGATGCTTCTGAAAAGAGCAACTCAAAGATAAAAAAGCAGGACTCAGAAGTAAGCAAGGCTGCCGAAAATAAAAGCGGCGTCCAAACCGATGGTAATACAACGTCCGTGAAGAACGGCGCCGGTGAAAGCGGCAGTGCCAAAAGCAGTGCTCAAACAAGCAATAAAGCTTCCTCAACTAAAAAATCCTCTGATAGCTCAGGTTCTCAAAACAGTGTAAAGACGGGAACCGACAGCTATACAAGCCGTATGGACAACAGTGAGAAAACAGAATCGTATACAACTCGTTCGACCGCTACAGAACCGAGAGACCCAAACAGAGATAACGCCGAGGTGAATTTCAATGACCTTTAAATCGTACAAAATAAAGTCGGTATTGTTTAACTTTTCAGTTTTAACGCTTGCGTTCATACTTATCGCCGTTGTTGGGAATATGCTTTCTGCCACGGTTTTCGCCGCTTCGGGAAATCTGCTCGGAGATACTGATGGTGATGGGGAAGTCACCATAAATGATGTGACCTGTATTCAAAGGTCTATTGCCATGCTGCCTGTAAGCGGCGGTTTTTCCGATTCGGCAGCGGATGTTGACGGGAGCGGAAAGATCGATATAACCGACGCAACTGTTATACAGAGGTGGCTGGCTGGTATGGAAACGATTTATCCTATTGGCGAACAGCCGACCGAAGCAACTACGCAGTCGTCCACAGACGCAGACGGATGGGGATATATTATTTTTGAACCATAACGCTTTTATAAAAAGCTGTACCGCCTCTTTATTTGGCGCTGTTTGTGAAACGCTCAAATCTCTCTGTGCTTTGGGAGGTCATCATGAAACAAAAGCTCACGCCGAAATGGTTTATCATTAAGCTTACAGGCATATTGTTTGCCGTGTATTCCGTATATAATATTTTTATTATTTTCAAAGACCGAAGCTCTTTGCCGAGAGAGGGAATAATAATCAGTGCGATAATCGCCGTACTTTTCGCTTTGCTTGCAGGTTTCGCGCTGACCTCCGAAGTGAGAGATCTGCGCTTTCTCACGATACGAATAACGGTGTTCCCGGTTGCGTTGCTCGCGGTATTTTTGCTGAAGCTTCGCATGGTTATCCGCAACATCGAATTTATTGACTTCACAAAGCCTTACACCGTTTTGAACGGCGGCGCGTACTTTGCAACTCTGACAGCGCTTACAATCCTGTTTATTTATTACGCTTTCATTCTCAGAAGAATAAATATTTATCCGAAAGCTTCCGTTATTCTCCCTTTGACCGCTATGTTATTGTTCGTGGCAGGCTTTGTAATGGAGATCATTCTTTTCTTTGGATTTAAAATCGGCATCGAGGCGAATCTTCTGAGAACAGTTGTCATCCGACCGGTATTCTATCTAAGCTTTATCGGACTGTCCGCATATTTCCTTTTCCCGGCTCAACCGCCGAAACAGTAGCAAACACCTGCGCTTCCGCAGCGATCCCACAGATAAAAAACTTAAGGCAACACCGCACAATTCAAGCAAGCCGTGCGCCTTGAATTGTGCGGTGTTTCCTTAAGCATCATTTCGACCACGACCTCTGCGGAGGTGGTGTTGTCATATAGCAGCCACTCCTTTGTCATACCCACAGAGCCGTAGCGGTAGTGGCGAGTACTGAATATGAGCTTTGTTCGTAAAAAAACGGACTAATTGTTATAGTATTAAGCAACTCTTTTTCGCAAAGGGTTGCTTATCTCACTTTTCAGGGAGATCTGCCCATTGTTTTTATCGGAGAATGAGATATAATAGAAGTAAGATAAGAAACCGAAGTTACTAAAACCAACTTCAAGAAATATAGGAGGACAGTATGAGTAATTTAGTCATCTACTATTCCAGACGCGGACAGAATTATGTGAACGGCTCAATCAGAAACCTTGCAAAAGGCAACGCGGAGATCATCACGGAGTATATCCGAAACACAGTTGACGCGGATATTTTTGAGGTCGATACCGTGAAGCCATACGATAAAGATTATATGGTCTGTATCGAGGAAGCGAAGGCGGAGCTGAGAGCAAAGGCACGCCCCGAGCTGAAAGAAATGCTTAGCGATATTTCCAGGTACGATAATATCTTCGTTGTCGGTCCCAACTGGTGGGGAGTCTATCCGATGGCAATGTATACCCAACTCGAAGCCCTTGACTTTACGGGCAAGACCGTGCATTATGTTGTCACGCATGAAGGCTCCGGTCTTGGCGGCGTTCCCAAGACGATGAAAGACGCCTGCAAGGGCGCAAAAATCGGTGCAAGCCTTGCTGTTCAAGGCGGCAGCGCTCCCGGCTCGGAAAAACAGGTAGCAGATTGGGCGGCAAAAGCTGTTAAATAAAAATCAAAAAGGAGCTATGAACTATGGAAACTGTCAAACTTAACAACGGTGTCACTTGTCCCGTGATTGGGCTCGGAACATTTATGCTTGCGCCGAAGGACGCTCAAAACAGTGTGCGTGAAGCGCTGAAAATGGGTTACTCGCTGGTCGATACTGCAAACGCCTATGTCAACGAGCGCGCGGTAGGCCGCGGCATTAAAGAAAGCGGACACAAAAGGGAAGAAGTGTTTATCTCAACAAAGCTTTGGCCTTCCGAATACGAGAACGAGAATGCAGTCAATGAAACGCTCGAACGTCTCGGTGTTGATTACGTTGATTTGCTTTATATCCATCAGCCGGCAGGCAACTGGCTTGCAGGCTACCGTCAGCTTGAAAAGGCGTACAAAGAGGGCAAGGCAAAGTCGATCGGTATTTCAAACTTTGAGGGCGAATACATTGACGAGCTCCGGGAAAAGTGGGAGATCGTTCCGCAGTTTATCCAAGTGGAAGCACACCCGTATTTCACCCAAAAGGAGCTTCGCAAGACTCTCGACAAATACGACATTAAGCTGATGAGTTGGTATCCGCTCGGACATGGTGACAAGAGCCTGATGAAAGAACCAATCTTCGTAAAACTCGGTGAAAAGTACGGCAAAACGCCTGCTCAGATCATTCTCCGCTGGCATACACAAATGGGCTTTGTAGTGATCCCCGGCAGTAAAAATGTCGCGCATATTAAAGATAATCTCGACATTCTTGACTTCACGCCGACCGATGACGAAATGAACGAGATCGCAACTCTCGATAAGGAAAAGCGCTACTATCACCGCACCGACGCGCAGCTCAAGCAGTTTGCGGCATGGCGTCCTGAATTTGAAAAGGTATAAGGAAAATAAAGGCGTGACGTATTCACCGCCGCGCCTGGTTTTTTTAAACACTTGAAAGTTATGTTGCGATTTGCTATTATGTAACTATAGTTACTTTAAGAAGATGCACCATTGTTAGGTCAGCACATCGGTAAGTGTATAGTGTCAGCACATAGGTAAGCCTGTGGGTAATACAGGTAAGCCGAAATGAGCTGATGGTAGAGATGAAAG